>NZ_JAQREZ010000056.1:0-24614 GCF_028598715.1 Pseudoalteromonas sp. GABNS16E | reverse complement strand
CTAACTTATTACGCACTTCCGACGAGGCGGGAAGATAGATTTTACCCTCGAAGGGTCAAACCCAAACCAAGTAAATACCCCACCAAAAAGAAAAATACCAGTCAGCTTAACTGACTGGCATTAGCCTACTTAGGCCCTTTTTAGTATTTGCGTGTTAGGTTAGGTATTAACACTCACAGCTTGTAAAGACTCACTTTGATAACAGCCTAAAACGCGCACATATTGAGTATGCTCTTTTAGCTCCTCTAAGGCATGTTGCACTTGGCTATCGGCAAGGTTTGCCTCTAAGTCTACATAAAACACTTCTTCCCACGGGTTACCCGGTACAGGACGAGACTCTAGTTTAACTAAGTTTATTTGATGTTGCTTAAACACCATTAGCGCATCAGCCAATGAACCTGCTTGTTGTTTAGTAGCCATAATAAGGCTGGTTTTAGTCGGTATTTGTTTAGATACCTGCAGAGGTTTGCGCGCCACAACGATAAAGCGGCTGTGGTTTTCACTTTGATTCGCAAGGTTTGATTTAATCACTTCAAGGCCAACGTTTTTACCTGCCTGCGCTGAGCCAATAGCCGCACTATTTGGCGTATTTAAAGCTGACTGTAGAGCACTTGAGGTTGAATCACAGGTTTCATGTTGTAAATCACCGAGGCCTTGTAAAAAGCGACTACATTGAGCAAATGGCTGAGGATGGGCATAAATTTTAGTTAATTGGCTTAATTCAGTATCTGGGGTGGCAAGTAAGCAGTGCTCTACACTGTGTGTAACTTCACCTACAATTGATACTTGAGCATGTTGTAATAAATCAAATACTTCGTTAATACTGCCCGAGCTGGTGTTTTCTATAGGCAGCAAACCAAAATCTGCTTGGCCATTTTCTACTTTGCCCGTAATTTCATCAAACGAGGTACAGCCAATTTCGACTAACTTGCCAGGGCGGCGGCTAAAGTATTTATGACATGCTAGTTGACTGTACGAGCCTTGCCCGCCTAAGTAAGTAACGCGATGGGTTTCGCTTAATGCATCGGGGTTTAAGTTTTTTTGCAGCATGGCCTGTTGATGCAGCACAGAGTCTTCCAAAATGGTTTGAAAAACGTTATTTACATAATACGCATCTAGACCAAGCGACTTGCCATAACCAATCAGCTTTTCGAGTAAGGCTAGTTCGCGCGCTTCATCACGAATCGGTTTGTTATTCGCAATTTTATACTCAACAACACCGTGGCTAATACGGCGGCGCTTAGCTAATAACACCAATAGATCGGAGTCTATTTCGTTAATATCGTGTCTGAGCGCGTTTAAAACATCGTTGGTCATTTTGGTTTCCTCATTCCAAAAATAAGTTGCTTAGTGCAACTAAAACAAAAAAGCCTCCCAAGTGGGAGGCTTTGCTATTCGATTGATTTTATCTCACAAACAGTTCAGCCTCTTTTATATAAAGAAGCTAAAAAAAGAAAAAAAAGTGCAAGATAAGATAATTTTCATGCTGTTAATGTATGAGGTGTTACTAGCAAAGTCAACAAGCAAGCCAGTTTAAATAGACATAATGAATAATTATCAGCTCCTAGCTAACATTTAGATAAAATTTACAAATAGTTTATAAATATGAATAGGGATCTGGTATATTTCAGGTATTAGCTAAAAATAACAACAACTAAAATAGTAAGGTTGGCCTGTGGTGTATAGACGCCCTCCATCGCGTTTTGGACTAAATTCTTTAAGTGTAAAGCTGTCGTTGCTTATATCTGCAATTTGTTTAATTGCCGGTGTGTGCGCCGCCGCGCTGATGCTTAAATCTGAAGAAAAACAATTAGTTTTCGAAGAGCATGAAGTACTTAAAAGCTCCACCGAATTACTTATCAGGCAATTTGACGCACTAATCAAAACAAAATCAGCCGTTGCCAAACAGGCTAATAATGTTGTGTCAGAGCAGCTATTTAGTGATAGCTCAGCAATCAATTTATCTAACAAAACCCAGTTACAATTTAATAGCGACGGCACTATACGCAGTGCATCGAGCGACGGCCTTTCAGCCGCATTTCTTCCTCAGCAGCATTATTCTCCTTTTTATAAGCGTTTATTTAATAACTCAGAGTCGTTATGGAAAGTCATTTCACCAACCTTAATTCACGACTTTTTTAATTTTTATATGATCACCAAAGACGATTTCATCCGTGTCTCGCCTCCCAATTGGGCGTTAAACGCACCGGCTGAACTCAGAGGTTCTAATGGTGCAACATTTAAGTATGTACAAAGCGATTTAAACCCCAGCAGAGAACCCGTTTGGTCTAAGGTTTATTACGATAAAGTATGGCATAAATGGGTTATTAGTTTGCTTGTCCCCTTGTATGTTGATAATGAATTTTTAGGGGTGACCGGCAGCGATATAGATTTAAACACGCTGATTTCATTTTTACCTGTGGGCGATAAAGAAAAACATTTACTGGTATTTGATAAAAAAGGCCAGCTGCTCGCGCACCCGAGTCTTAACCCGGCGCTACAAGCAAGTTATGGCAGCAAAGATAAAACAATAACAACAAACGAATTTGTTAATCCGCAATTGCAAGCCATTATAAATGAAGCAATTACCATGAAATTACCAGAGTATGCTAATTCGTTTGTACAAAACGATGAAGCACACATTATTAATATTCGTAAAATTGATAAATTAGACTGGTATATTGGGGTTTATAAAAAACGCTCATCAACGCTCTCTGCTCTGCAAGATTTAAAACTGAAGTTTTTTGGCTTGTTTGTGCTTTATGCGGTCTTGGTTGCCTTATTGTTACACCAAGCGCTGTATCAGCTAGTGCTTCGCAGAATTCACACATTAGTACATGCAGTTACTGGCTTTGGTAAAGGGCAATTACTAACCGAATTCCCGCCAGAGAACAAAGACGAAATAGGCACGCTAAACGGCTCATTTAGAGATATGACCGTAGAAATTCGTAAACTTATAGATGGGTTAAACCAGCGAATTACAGAAAAAGAAATTGCCGAGAAGGCCGCTAATAGGCTCTCTAAAGCCGTTGCCTTCTCAGGAACCGGTGTGGTGATCACCGATGAAAACTTTGTTATAGAATACGTTAATCCCAAAATGCTGGAGATGACAGGCTACCCAGAGAGCCACTTTAACCGCGCGCCGCTGTTGAATATTATCGCATCTGAGATGGCCATTTTGGTTGAAGATATCAATATCGACCTTCGCAGTAGAAACTACTGGCGTGGTGATACCTTGATTCAGGGCAATGATAAACAGCCTATTTGGGTATCGTTAAGTGTTTCTCCTATTCGCGAAGATGGCGGTGAGATCACCAGTTATGTAGCCTCCGCACAAGATATTTCGTTTGTTAAAGAAAGTCAGCGTAAAATGGAGCAGCTTGCGTACTTTGACACGTTAACGGGCTTAGCAAACCGAACCTTTTTTAGAATGCAGCTGCGTAAATCAATGGCTTTGGCTGAGCGCGGCCATTATGCGTTTGCACTTTTTTACTTTGATTTAGATGAATTTAAACGCATTAACGATACGTTAGGCCACGATGCAGGCGATCAGTTACTAATTGAAGTTGCTAACCGCCTTAAAGCACGCTTACGCGCCGAAGATACAATTGCCCGCCTAGGGGGCGACGAATTTGCTGTATTACTCAGTGGTATTGAAAGCCAAGAGCATGCCAGTGATGTCGCAAATACTATTCAAAAAACACTTAATGTGCCTATAAAGCTGGGCAATAACGAAGTGATAGTCAGCGCTAGTATTGGTATTACAATGGCCCCTTACGATAGCCTAGAAGAAGATCAGCTTTTAAAACATGCTGATTTAGCAATGTATGAGGCAAAAGCAAAAGGGCGTAATACTTACCACTTTTATAGCCAAGAGCTTAACGCGGCTGCCAATGAAAGGCTGTTCATTGAGAACGAATTACGCCATGCGATTAAAGAAAAACAGTTTGAGGTTTATTATCAGCCGCAAATAAACTCATTAACTCAGCACGTTGTAGGCTATGAAGCGCTACTACGCTGGTTCCACCCAGTAGAAGGGCTTATATCGCCGACCAAGTTTATTCCTATTGCTGAGGCAACAGGGCTTATTGTTGAACTCGGTGAGTGGTTATTACAGCAATCGTGCGAGTTTGCCGTGCATTTAGCGCAAGATGGACGAGATAACAACGTATCTATTAATTTATCGGCACGTCAGTTTAAAGACGCTAATTTAGTGCCCATGCTCAGCAGTATTATTAAACAAACAGGGGTAAGTGCTAAGCGGTTACACTTGGAGCTTACCGAAAGTATGCTAATGGGCAATGTTGAAGCTGCCATTACGCAATTACACGAACTAAAAGCACTGGGTATTTCAATATCGATTGATGATTTTGGTACTGGCTATTCGTCGCTAAGTTACTTAAAACGATTCCCGGTCGACATATTAAAAATTGACCGCTCGTTTGTAAAAGATATCCCTGAAGATTCTAATGACATGGAAATTACCGCCGCTATTATAGCCATGGCGAAAAAGCTTAAATTAGACGTAGTTGCAGAAGGGGTTGAAACGATTGAACAAGTAGAGTTTTTGCAAAATAATAATTGCTATATTGTGCAAGGGTTTTATTACAGCAAACCGATTGCTGAGAGCGAACTGCCAGCATTATACAAAAAATTAAACGATACGCCTAACATTGCTAGTAGCAAATAAAAAGTTGCGGGTTTAGCCACCCGCAATTTTTACTTTAAATTTAAGGGTTTCTAAAATCCCTTTTAGTTTTTCGCGATCATCGCCTTGAACTTCAATAATGCCTTCTTTTACCGCGCCACCTTGGCCCATTTTACTTTTTATGGTTTTAGCTAGCTTTTTTAGATCGTGCGCTTTTGGATCTATACCCACAACCAACATCACACCTTTACCTTTTCGGCCCTTAGTTTGGCGCTCTATGCGGATAAAGCCATCTTTAAATAGTTTTGCAGTGGGTTCTTGCTCAACCTTTGGCTGGCTAATTCGGCCCATATCGGTTGAATATACTAAGCGGTTATCACTCATAATTTACCTAAATAAACGTTTTTATTGATGTATTAAATAATAACAAATTTGCTGGCGAGTGTTTTTATTTTTGCTAAATACTTTTAACAGGTTATATTTAGGTCAAAGGAAATATTATTGGAGTTTATAATGAGTTTAACAAAGAGTTTATCGGTTGATGAAAGTACTTTAACGATACAAATTAAAGGCAAATTTGACTTTAATTTAGTGCAATCATTTCGCCAAGCCTATGCCCAAATTGAGCCTAAAACAAATAAAGTGATTATCGATTTAAGAGAGACCGACTACATGGATAGCTCTGCTCTTGGTATGTTGCTTAACATGAAAAAAACCATTGAAAGCCAGGTACAAACAATAGAGATCAGCAATTGTCAGCCTCAGCTTAAAAAAATACTGCAAATATCACGTTTTGATAAGAAGTTTGATATTAACTAATGACCCACGTACTTATTGTTGACGATCAGGCGCTTAATCGCATCCTGCTCGAAAAAATGCTGCTCGAAGAAAACTATAAAATATCAATTGCGTTTAACGGCCTAGAAGCACTTGAGGTGTTAGAAAAAGAAGCGATTGATATTGTTCTACTCGATGTACTTATGCCGGTAATGGATGGCTTTGAAGCTGCAAAGCTGATAAAGCAGCGATACAGCGACGTTTATCTACCCATTATTTTTATTACTTCACTTGAAGATCAAAGCAGCTTTGAGCGTTGTTTAGAAGTAGGCGGGGATGACTTTATTCAAAAGCCGTTTGAAAAAGTAATTTTAAACGCAAAAATTAAAGCGCACAGCCGTACGCGCGAATTAAGTAAAAAAGCCTATCAACAAAACACCTTACTTGAGTATCATCGCAATCAAATAGAGCGCGAGCACGAAATAATTGAGCACATTTTTAATAACTCGCTCGAAAACCAAGATAAGTTTAAAGACCATTTAGACTTTAGCCTTTCTCCTGCTTCTATGTTTAACGGTGACATGTTTTTAGTCGCGCAAAGCCCAATAGGCAATTTATATTGCATGTTAGGTGATTTTACCGGGCATGGGTTAGCGGCCGCGATTGGAGCATTACCTGCATCACGGGTGTTTTACACTATGGTGCAAAAAGGCATGGCTGTTAACGATATCGCCTCTGAGATCAATATATTACTGCATAATTTACTGCCAGAGCACATGTTTTGCGCGGCGACTATTATAGAGCTCAGTGCCTCGGGCAAAAGTATTTCAGCCTGGCTTGGTGGCTTACCAGATGCGTACTTAATAAATACCGATGGTGAAGTAAAGCAAACGCTTGAGTCGCAACACATGGCGCTGGGGATTTTAGACCGCGATGAATTTGAATATGAGCTAATTAATTTAGAAGTTGATAAAAACACCCGTTTAGTGCTTTCAACCGATGGCATAATAGAAACTAACAACGACGCCGATATTTTTTATGGTGAGCAGCGCTTTTTAGCTGCGCTTAAAAGCAAGCCGATGATCAGCAGTCAGCGTGTTATAGATAATGTAAATACCTTTGCCAATGGCAGTGAGCAATTAGACGACTTAAGCTTAGTGCTGCTTAATTGTTTGCCGCTAACCCCAGAGCCTGAGGTCAAAGAGGCGTATTCTAATTTGGCATTTAACTTTTCACTTAGCTTAAACGCGCAGCAAATTAAATGCACAGACCCTGTGTATGATGTTGTTAATGTATTAAGCAGTGTTGAGGGGCTTAGGTCGCATCGCTCAAATATATTTTTATTGCTCTCTGAGGCGTATAACAATGCACTTGATCACGGCGTGTTAGGCCTTGATTCAGACATAAAAAAACAAGACGATGGCTTTTTTAAATACTATGAATTAAGAGAGCAAGCACTGAGTAAAATGAAAGAGGCGATGATTATTATTGATATGCGTTATTGCCCAGATACCTTGTGCTTGTACTTTATTATTTGTGACTCGGGCAGGGGGTTCTCAAGTGACTCTTCTACACGTACCGAACTCAACGCAGAGTTTGGCCGTGGCTTATCGTTACTCGAAGAAGTGGCAGAAAAAGTCACGTATAACGCAAGTGGTAACCAAGTCGAAATGTGTTACAAGTTGCTATAGCTCAGAAAAAATTTCCATGTTATTATCTAAAAAATTTTAGATGTATGGATGGCCAAATGATTTCTTCTTACCTTGATATTGCGCAATTAAATATAGACCCACAATTAATTGCCAAAGAGCTAAAGCAGCTAGAACAGTATATTGCTGCAAGCGCGCTGCCGTCTGTACGTTGGGAATATCAAATTCCTGAACTCGGTGAAGGCGGTGCGTGTAGTTTGTTTGGTTATTTACAAGATGAGCCATTTAAACTTACTGATCACGTGAGCGCGACTTCTCAAAACGAGCAAAAACTAGCAAACCTACAAAATATAGTTAATTACATAGAGCAGCAAACACAGGTCGATTGGTATGGTATTTATCAAGCGGTTGACACTGCTCAGGGTCCGCAATTATTAAAGCTGGCGTATCAAGGTGCGCCAAGCCGTCCACTGTTTCCTCTTACTGAAGCATTTGCAGCAGGCAGCAATAATATACAAGTTGCATTGTCTAAGCGCGGGCGTGTAATTAACAACGTAGAAAACTATTTAGCACAAGGTGGCGAGTACTATACGTGCGACCCTAAAGTGAAAGCTGAAACCTGTTTACCCTTATTTAATGAGCAACATGAATGCGTCGGTATTATAGATGCAGAGGCATTTAGTAACGACTTTTTTGATAGCCGTACACTGGCTATATTAGTTGCGTGCTGCATTAAAATTCCTCACTTTCTAGTGTAAATATCACTAGCCAAGAAGGTAAGCTTTTATGTTAAGCTTACTACAACAGCCAACCCCTAATTAATGATAAGAGATAGCTAATGTTCTCAGAATTAAAACCATTACCAACAGATCCTATTCTTGGCCTTATGGCAGCCTATAAACAAGATACAAACCCTAACAAGATTGATTTAGGTGTAGGTGTCTATAAAGATGAGCAAGGCAACACACCGGTATTAAAAGCGGTAAAAAAAGCTGAAGCATTTCGTTTAGAAAACGAAACAAGCAAATCTTACATTGGTCTAGCGGGTAACTTAGACTACTGTCAAAAAATGGAAAACCTATTACTAGGTGAGCACCAAGCACTTTTAGCAAACCGCGTACGTACTGCACAAGCACCAGGTGGTACAGGTGCACTTCGCGTTGCGGCTGAATTTGTTAAGCGTTGCAATAAAGACGCAACAGTGTGGGTAACTACGCCAACATGGGCAAACCACATTAGCTTGTTTGAAGCTGCGGGCTTAAACGTTAAAGAATACCCGTACTACGATTACGAAAACAAAGATCTATTGTTCGACGACATGATAAACACCCTTAAGCAAGTACCAAAAGGGGATATTGTGCTACTTCATGCTTGTTGTCATAACCCAAGTGGTATGGACTTAAACGAGACACAGTGGAACACAGTTGCTCAGCTTGCAAAAGAAGTTGGCTTTACACCACTTATTGATATTGCTTACCAAGGCTTTGGCTCGTCACTTGAAGAAGATGCACGTGGACTGCGCATTTTAGCTGATGCAGTAGAAGAGCTAATTATTTGTTCATCATGTTCTAAAAACTTTGGTTTATACCGTGAGCGTATTGGTGCGTGTTCAATTATTGCAAAAGACACTGCAACCGCTGATATTTCAAATTCAGTGCTATTAAGCGTTGTTCGCAGTATTTACTCAATGCCTCCAGCGCACGGTGCTGACATTGTAAACACTATTTTAAGCAGCACAGAGCTTACACAAATGTGGCACAGTGAGCTTGATGAAATGCGTAATCGTATTAATGGTTTACGTAGCTTAATTAAAGAAAGCTTAGCAGCAAAAGAGATAGAGCAAGACTTTTCGTTTATTGAACGTCAACACGGTATGTTTTCTTTCTTAGGCATTAATAAAGAGCAAATTGCGCGCCTACAAAAAGAATACGGTATTTACATTGTTGGTTCTAGCCGCGTAAATGTTGCGGGTATTAGTGATACTAATATTGAGTATTTCGCAAACGCCGTTGCTGACGTTTGTAAATAATACTATTACTTAACAGTAATAAAAAACCGCTCAGCCTAAACTTTAGGTTGGGCGGTTTTTTTAGCTGTTATTTATACCAATTAGCCAGCGTTTGCCACCAATACTAATCCGCAATAATACTTAATCATTTTGCGGGGCTAAACGTGTCGCTACCTGCGTTAAAAAGCTCTCATTTAGAACACCTAAATAGCGAATTTTTTGCCGAGCTATCAACACCTTTATCTACCCTCAAAGTAGATCACTTAATTAGGCGAATTGGTATAACTATATTTACAGCACTATTCGCTATCGATTAAGTCTTCTACGCCTACAATCAGCCATGGTGCATCTGAGGTGGTAGCACGCTCAAGGTGCCAAATCTCTAAAATAGGCTCTTCTTTTTTATCGTCTAAGTCGCGGTATTTGCCTTTAAATTGCACACTTACTTGCCACGAATTTGCTGTTGTTTCAGCGCGTACAAGCTCGGCATCAATAAACATCACCTCAGTCGCTACCCGTTCAATCGCTTCGCGCTCAGTTTTAAACTCTTGAGCTAACGATGGGCTTAAATACTCAGCCATCGTGGCGTAATCGGCATTATTCCACGAAGTTTGCATAGTGTGATAGTGGCTACGTGCGCCTTGTAAAAAGCCATTTACGTCAAAATTAGGGGGTAAATTGAAAGGCACTTGCTCAGTGTGTGCGCTTTGCTGGGTAAAACCACTGCTGGTAGGTTGCTCTGTGGCTGTTTGTTTAAAAGCAGAGTGCCCCGTAGCGTGTGTACCGGCTAATTGCGGGGAGTGGCGAGCGCGCATAAACCCCGTAATAAGTTTAAACAAAATAAAGGCAACGCCTGCTAATAAAATAATTTCTAATAGCTGCATGCCCTCAAAGTTATCTCCTAGCATAGCGGCAATTAAACCGCCGGCTAACAATCCGCCTAATACGCCGGCCATAATACCTTTTTTACTGCTTTTTGTCTTGGCTGCAGGTGCTGTGGTATCGGCTTTTTGCTTTTGTGTGGTTTGTTGTGTTGCTGGGGTTGTACCACGTTTACTACTACCAAACTTTTTGCGTGCGTGTGCATCAAAACTTGCTGTGCACAGTAGTGCAAGTAATGAAAATATAACGATGATGTTCTTCATGTAATTCCCTAAGTTAAACTGAGCGGTGAGTATAATTAACTTTTCAGTAAAAATTAATAATTACATTTAAAATCAATTGTTTTGGATGAAAAATGAGCGCTGAATAGGCACAAAAAAACCGCTCAGTGTTACTCAGCGGTTTTTAGTCGTTAAGCGCTAGTTACAGCCAGCGAATGGCATTGGTAACCCGCTCGTTGTACACATTAATTGGCGCGCCGGAATTAGCCACTAAAATAGTATCGGCTTTGTCGCCTCGGTTAATATGACCAGCAAAGCGCGCATCATGAAAATCATCTTCGCCAAACCCAAACGACTTATTCTCAGAAGGAACAATAAAGACCGTCATTGGGCCAAAGTCCGACTCAAAAATTAAGTGCAGACCTTTTTCACCTTTAAAGTCGCAAAACATCGCATAAGTAATTTTACCTGGCAGCTCTTCTATATGAGCGCCTAGCAGTGCAAGCTTATCGTTAACGCTTTGTAGGCTAATAGCATTGGTTTTTTCAAGGGCGGTAATTTCATGGTAAACATGCGTTAAAGCATGTTCGCCTGCTTCATGGGCAATGTGTTGCTCTGTGCTAAAAAAGAATGCGCCAATAGCTACAAAAAAAGACGCGGCTAGGGCTAAGTGAACACGGTCAAACTTAAAACGTGAGCGTGCATCTACGACGTTATCCCCAGTTGCTTGCTCTTCTTGCATTGCTTTTTCTTTTAACGAGGTGTTTAAAAGAATACGCTCAGCAAGATTGTCAGGCACAGGCACATCTAACGCATCTTGAATTTGTTTATCAAAGTCTTTCATATCGCTTATAACGTTTTGTCGCTCAGAGCTCTCTTTAGCAAACTCTAAAAGCTCCTTATCTAAATCGTTTGGCTGCGCAATAGTGCGTCGACGAAACTCAAGTTCATCCATTATTTTGATGCCCCTTTAAGTTGTTCATCATCACGGCTTAAAGCCTCTTTAAGTTGGTTTCTGGCACGGTACAAACGAGTCATAACCGTGTTTTTATTTAAATCGAGAATCTCTGCTATTTCTTCACCAGAGCACCCCATAACAACTTGCAGAAGTAAGGGTTCTCTGTATTCATCAGATAGCAGCGCAATTTGGCGTTGGATAACCGTTTGTTCCATTTCATCATCTAACGAATGGCTGGTTTCATCGACAAGTGTATCGTTTTCTACATCGCTGTAGTCAAACTGCTTGCGCTCAAAGCGACGTGCATTTTCTCTGCGCAAAATAGTCAGCAGCCACTGCTTGGCGGCTTTTTGATCCAATAATGAGTCAAGCGAGCGCCAAGCACGTAAAAACGTTTCTTGTACTAGGTCATCTGCAATATGTGGGTCACGGCATAACCAATAAGCAAAGCGATAAAGCTCCTTATTATATACATGGACCAAGGCTTCATAGCGCTTTTGTTTCTCTGCCATATCAACTAAGACCTGATTATTTGATTTTTTCTTTCCAAGCATAAGTACTTTTTTAATTAAAATTTATTATTTAATGCATGAAAAGACCTAAATTTATCAAACTAGTTAATAAAGGTCCTTTAATACAGCTTGTTGCGACTTTGTACGTTGAACTTGGTGCTGCTCAATTATGTTAATAATAGCATTAAGATCGACATCTGCACTGCTATTTGCATAAAGAGCTGATTGTAAACGGTTAACCTGCGTCGCCAGTTCATCATTATTGATGTTGTGTATTAACGTATCTATCGCAGCCACTTTTTTGCCCGTTAGCTTAATCGCTACCTCATTTAGTTCGCTATAAAATGCATTGAGATTATTTGATTTAGCTGCATTTTTAAGCGCGTTTAATGAAAGCGGTGGGGCTTTATTTACAGATACACTGTTATTTTTTGGCTCATTATTAGTAGAACGGCTTAACCAATAAAAAATTGCAGTGATTATCCAAAAAATATACCCAAGCACGGCAACAATAATTAACCAAAGCGGAATAACACTTTGCGGCGCGGCTATTGCTGTATTGGGCTGCTGTGTATTACTTACTTTATTAGCAGGCAAAGTTGGCTCACCTGTATTAAGGTTGTCGTTTGCAATAGCACCTGGGTTTATAGCATTGGCGCTAGGAGTTACCGTTATAGTGCGCTCAGGCAATGTAGCGTAACTAATGCGGTTTATTTTGGTGTTATACCAAGGCAGTGTTATTTCTGGGAGGGTGTAGGTGCCCGCTTTTTGTGGTAATAACGCAAATGGCGCTGTTTGCTGAGATACAACCCGTCCGTTTCTTACGGCATTGTTTGTTTCTACATCATCGGGGTAACTGCGAATCCCCGCAATGGTTTTCATATCAATTTCGGGCAGTTGCTCTTTAGTAACCCCTAACGCGGTTAAGGTAATAGTGCGTGTAATAGGCGTGCCAACTTCTACAGTATTTTCATCAGGCTGCCACTGCTCATCAATATTAACTAACTCACTTGGTAGCCATGCGCCTTTATAGTTTGCCGGAATAGGTTTTATCTCAAGTTGCTGATCATCTCCTAAAGCCGACACTTCTAATTGGCGGTAATTTTGCTGTACACGGCCTTGAAACGTAGGACCAACAATGGTGTATACACCACTTTTTTGCGGTTGTAGTAAGTATTCTCGGGTGATCACTAAATAACGTTTACCATCTACAAGCTCATAGCTTTCGGTTTGTTTACCTAATTGAGTAAGCTGTGCATCTTGCATACTGGGCGTACTTAGGCTGCCATCAAGCAGCTCTTTTGCTAGGTAGAGTTTAATCGTATATACGCCAGCTTCTTGAACAAACAACGAGTCATTTGAGAGCGATGTTTTTAAAAAAATATCGTTATTTTTATCAGCATCGGCAGCGCGTTTTGCCACTTTTAATTTTATTGGCTGCGAGCTTAAACCGGCCACGTTAAATGCCGGAATGCTGTATTCACCTTCATTACGGGTCATTAACTTAACAGACCAGGTTGTTTGCTTATTAATGCTGCCATTTATAATGTTGGTGCGCGTACTTAAACTTGTTGACCCAACTACAAAGTCTTTAAGTAACACCGAGGTGTCGGGTTGCTCGCTTTTTATTGTGTCGTCAACTGAAATGCTAAGCATAAAAAATTCGCCAGCAAGGACTGGGTTTTTATCTACACTTGCCTCTAATTTGGTGGCGGCCCATGATGGCATCGCACTTAATAGCAATAAACAGCAAAATAATCGCATTACCATGATTTTTCTACTCCTGTAGGGCGACGTTGATATTGTCTTTTTTGGGCTTCTAATTGCATTTTATTCCGTAATAAAATTGCCGGATCGTCCGGTACTTTTCTTAATAACTGGTTAAGCTGCTGGGCTTTTTCTTTCTCTTCGTTGGTGAGCTCACGCGTTTGTGCTTGCGCGGCTTGTTGTTGAGCGTTTTGCTTTTGCTCATCTGTTAACGTTTGCTGCTGCGCTGTTTGCGGCTGAGTATTTTCAGCTTGTTCTTCGTTTGTTTGCTCAGGCTGTTTTTGCTCTTGGTTAGTTTGTGGCTGAGTTTGTAGTTCTGGCTCATTTTGCTTATCTGATTGTGAACCCGACTCAGCACTTTGTTGGTCTTGCTCAGTGTCAGACTCATCACCTGGCTCACCTTGCTGCTCTTGTGATTGCTCGCCTTGATTTTGCTCTGATTGAGAATCGCTATTTTCACCTTGTTGGTTTTGATCTGATTGCTGATTGTTTTGTTGCTCACTTTGATCAGATTGTTGCTGGTTATCTTGCGAATCACCCTCTTGCTGCTGTTGCTGCTCGAGCAATTGCTCAACCAAAGCTTGGTTATCAGCGGCTTCGCTAAAGTTAGGTTGTAGCGTTTGTGCTTGTTTGTAAGCATCTATGGCTTGTTCTAGCTGTCCTGATTTAGCAAGCGCGTTGGCATAGTTATAAAAACCAGTGGCTGATTTATCTTTACTAAAGGCTTCTAGTGCGGCATCAAAATTACCTTGTTGGTACAACGCGGCCCCTTTTAAGCGGCTTGAGTCGGCATTGGCGGCCCGTTCAAAATCTTTATTTTTATAAGCATCAAGCGCTTGTTGATCAGTGTTTTTTAAAAAAGAGGGGAGCTCTAATGCACTTGCCTGTTGGGTTGGCAAAACGCTGAGTACTAAAAAGGCACCTACAAATGCTGCACTTCTAAATAAATAAAGGCCTAAGGGCAGTAAAATAAGTAACCCATATATACCTGCGTCTATGCGCCACAGGGCATGGCTTTGTTTTTCACCTTTTAATAACTCACTATTGGCACTTGGTGCAAAAGTGGCTATGTCACTGCTGCTTGGTTGGTAAAGGGCAAACTTTCCACCACTGCGGGTCGCTAGGCTTTTTAAGCGGGTTATGTTAATGGTGGGGATGACTATTTGACCGTAGCTGTCTTTTAAAAAACCGCCTTCAGGTAATTTAATAGGAGCGCCTTGCTCTGTGCCTACGCCATAAATATTTAGCCGATAAGAAGAATTACTGGTAAAGCTAGTAATATCGCTTTGCTCTTCTTGGTCTATGCCATCGGTGACTAATATTATATCGCCATCAATATAGCCTGCTTGCGTTAAAAGCTCTTTTGCCATATCAAGGCCAGCTAAAACATTAGAGCCTTTGTCGGGCATAATGTCGGGGCTTAAACTCGGAATTAAATTAGTAAGCGTAGTGGCATCGTTTGTAAGTGGCGAAATAGTAAATGCACTGCCGGCATAGGCAACTAAAGCGGTGTCGCCTTCTTTAAAAAGCTCAATCATATCGAGTCCTTTAAAGCGTGATTGCATTAAACGATTTGGTGCTATATCGGTACTGTACATTGAGTACGACATATCCATTACAATCACACGGGCACTTTTACTTTGAAATACAGGAACCTGTTTTTCTTCAAAGCTAGGGCCTGCACTAAAAATAATAGCTAAATAGCAAAATACAGCGACCAGCCAAAGTGGTTGGCTGGCTTTAGTGTTTGACTCGTTCATAATAAACGGGGCCAAATGAGGGGCTATTAAGTTATCTGCGCTTTGTTTTTTATGCTTAATAAAGGCTATAAAAAACAACGCAAGTGCAGGTATTAAAAGCCACAAAACAGCGGGACGAATAAATGTAAAGTCCATTAGTTAGGCTCCTTTAATGCACGTAAGGTGCTTAACATTACTTTTAAACTAATGAGTAAAATAGCAATAAGTAGTGGGTAGTAAAACAATGAGCTTTGCGGTCGAAATGTTTGCTCATCTGCGCTAATTGGCTCTAACTTATCCAGCTCTGCGTAAATTTGCTGAAGGCCAGCCACATCTTTGGCTCTAAAATATAACCCACCGGTTTGTTCGGCAATGTCTTTTAACAAGCTTTCATCTAAGCTGCCCCCACTCATACCACCCATATTAAATAGGCTAAATCCACGGGGGTTATCTGAGCCAACACCTATGGTATATACTTTTATGCCTTCTTCGCGGGCAAGGAGTAGGGCATCTTCAGGTTTTAAATTACCAGCGGTGTTTTGGCCATCGGTTAATAGCACCACAATACGGTTACTTTTATCTTTGTTGGCAAAACGCTTTACCGATAAACCTAGCGCATCGCCAATAGCAGTGGCACGTCCAACTAAGCCTATTTGAGACTCGCTGAGCATTTTACTTACGGTTTTAACATCGCGAGTCAGTGGCGTTTGTAAAAAGGCGGTGTCGCCAAATAATATCAGGCCTAACCTGTCGCCTTGGCGCTGCTCTATAAAGTCACTTAATACCGCCTTTACCATAGTGAGGCGATCAACATATTGGCCGTTGTAAGCCATGTCTTGTTCGGTCATTGAGCCAGATAAATCGACCGCAAGCATTATATCGCGCCCTTCGTTTGGTAATGAAATGGGGTCGTCTAACCATGTCGGGTTGGCTGCAGCAGTGACCAGTAATAGCCAAAGTAGCCATTCAAAAATAGTTAGTTTACGTGCGCTTTTTTCAAGGCTTTGGCTGGCTAAGTTATGTTTGGCAAAGCTTGGAATACGTAACCGGGTATGTGCGTTACTGGCAGCAGGTTTTAATAATAAAAGTAATAAGGGCAGAGGTAGTAATAAAAACAACCATGGCCAGCTAAATTCAAACATGTACTGGCTCCTTTAGTTTAAATTGCTTTATGCCTTGGCGTAATTTTTCGTTAAGCGCGTCATTGGTTTGCTGCGCATTATACAGGCTTAAAAGCTCATGCTCGGTAAAGCTTAAACCGGTTAAGGTATTAAGTGTGTTACACCAGTTAGCAGTTGATTGCGTTGCTAGGCGTTTATCGTAATACTCTATTACTAAGCGCTTTAAAATAATATGAAGTGTTTGCGCGCTTTGCTCGTTGTGGCTTAAATCGATTGCGTAGCGCTTAGGCTTTTTAAATTTATAATTTTTGTAAAACCAAAAAGCAGCTGCACAGATTGCTATAAACAACAGGGTAATAATAACCCACCAAGCAGGGGCGAGTGGCCACCAACTAACTTGGCTTGGCGCTATTATATCGTGCAGGCCATCGAGTGGATTGGTTTGCATGGTTATTTTCTCACTAATTGCAGCTCAAGCGGGCTCGCTGCATTGAATGATATTAAGTTAAGACCCGATTTAGTTAAGCGATTTAGGCGTGTGCTAAATGCTTGCTCGGCGTTTTTTGCAAAGCGTTCTCTAAAGCTTTTATCCATAAGCGGTAGCGCAAAATCTTGGCCGTTGGCATTAACAGTGACAGCGTTTTTAAACGCGGGGAGCGTATGTTCAAACGGATCACTTATATGACAGCCTATCAGCTCACAGTGGCGGCTTAATATTTCTAATTGTTTAAAGCTTGCATCATCTAAGGCATTAAAGTCAGAGACTAAATACACTAAGCTGCCAGGTTTAGCTAAGTGGTTAAGGCGTTTTAAATTATCGCTAAAGTTGTTGGTTGCTTGTTTATCTATATTGTTAAGTGCTTGCTGGTGGCTGTCGCATAGATTATGACACAGCTTTAATACCGCTTTTTCGCGGGCGCTGGGCTTTAGTTCTAAATGCGAGTGTTGATTAAACACGATACCACCAATTCTATCTCCGCGTTGACACGCCGACCACGCAACTAGCGCGCTAATGTGCGCAGCCTGTACCGACTTAAGCAGCAGCTTTGAGCCAAATAGCATAGAGTTTGAAAAATCAGTAAATACAAAAACAGGGCGCTCTTTTTCTTCTTGAAAAAGCTTTGTATGGGTTTCGCCGGTACGCGCTGTTACTCGCCAGTCAATAGAGCGAATGTCATCACCTTGCTGGTAATGACGCACTTCGGCAAACTCCATGCCTCGGCCTTTATGGGGCGCAAGGTATTGCCCAGTTAAACTGTTTTTAATTTTAACTTTAGGTGCAAGCTCTAATAACTGTGCTTTAGCTTTGTAATACAGCAGCTCTTTTAGCGCTAAATTTACACCGTGGCTGTGGCTTTCTTTTAGCCACGCCTTTGAGTCTAATTGTGTTTGCATAACTTAGGGTACGGCTACAAGTTCAACAATGCGGCTTATAACCTGATCTTTAGTAATGCCATCAGCCTGTGCTTCGTAGCTTAAAATGATACGATGGCGCAGTACATTATGTACAACGGCTTGAATGTCATCGGGTGCTACAAAATCGCGGCCATGTAACCAAGCGTGGGCACGGGCACATTTATCAAGTGCAATGGTAGCACGCGGGCTTGCACCAAACTCAATCCAACGGCCAAGTTGCTCATCAAACTTAGCTCCTTCACGAGTGGCAATAATAAGCTGTACTAAATATTGCTCAAGCGGCTCGGCTAAATACAACCCTAAAATAGCTTGGCGAGCGGCAAATAAATCGCTTTGGGTAATTTGTTGCATAACCGCTTGTTGTTCATTAAGTGCTTCACCACGGGTTAATCGCAGTATGTCTAGCTCGTGCTCTGCACCTGGGTAATCAATGCTTAAATGTAATAAAAAGCGGTCTAATTGTGCCTCTGGCAGCGGGTAAGTCCCTTCTTGTTCCAGCGGGTTTTGGGTAGCCATTACCATAAATAAATCGCTTAGCGGGTAGGTGTTTTTGCCTACCGTTACTTGGCGCTCTGCCATGGCTTCTAGTAGTGCTGATTGTACTTTTGCTGGGGCACGGTTTATTTCATCGGCTAAAATAAGGTTATGAAATAAAGGGCCTTTCTCAAACACAAATTCACTGGTTTGTTGGCGGTAAATATCGGTGCCAGTTACATCGGCAGGTAATAAATCGGGTGTAAACTGCACGCGCTGGAACGAGCCTTCAATGCCTTTAGCAAGGGCGTTAACTGCACGGGTTTTTGCAAGCCCTGGCGGGCCTTCTACTAATAGATGGCCATCAGCTAAAATGGCAATAAGGAGTGCTTGAGTAAGCTCTGGCTGGCCAATAATTTGTGTATCTAAGTACGTTTTTAATTGTTTGAATGCGTTAGCTGCCATAATAAATAGACTTCCTCGTCAGCTGGGTTTGTACCTAATTTATTTTAGGTGATTAATACTGACCTAGTTATAAGGTTTATAAGTGAGTAACTCAAGAGTTAGACTGTATTTTTAAAAATAGTTCGTTATTTTTTAACGGTTTTTAGCGTACCACAAAACTTTGTAAAAACGCGTAAAAAAGCCTATTGTGGTAGTCAATATTAAGCACTATGTATATATCTACCTTTAGTGCTTTTGTATAAATTTGTGTTTATCTATTGGCTTTAGCACACGGGTTGTTTAGAATCGAGGAAAACAAACAGGTCAGACCTGTCAGCGGGAGAGCATAAATGTCTGAGCAAAACATACTAAAAACACCAAAAGGCGACCGTATTGCCATCGTTAGCGGCTTACGTACTCCTTTTGCAAAACAAGCAACAGCGTTTCACCATGTACCAGCCCTTGATATGGGTAAGTTGGTGGTTAACGAAATGCTTGAACGATTAAATTTCGACAAGTCAGAAATCGATCAACTTGTATTTGGTCAAGTAGTACAAATGCCAGAAGCGCCAAATATTGCACGTGAAATTGTTTTAGGTACGGGTATGCCAGTAGGCGTAGACGCGTATTCAGTATCGCGTGCGTGTGCTACCAGCTTTCAGGCCATTGCTAATGTAGCTGAGTCTATTATGGCAGGCTCTGTAAATGTAGGTATTGCCGGTGGCGCCGATTCATCTTCAGTATTACCTATTGGCGTAAGTAAAAAATTGGCAGGTAGCTTAGTTGATTTAAACAAAGCACGTACCTTAGGCCAGCGCTTACAAATATTCTCAAAACTGCGTTTAAAAGATTTATTACCAGTACCGCCTGCGGTTGCTGAGTACTCAACAGGCCTTTCAATGGGGCAAACTGCTGAGCAAATGGCTAAAACACATAACATAAGCCGTGAAGATCAAGATGCACTAGCGCATCGCTCGCATTCACTTGCAACCCAAGCATGGGCCGATGGCAAGTTAAAAGATGAAGTAATGACGGCGCACTTACCGCCATATAAAAGCTTTATTGAAGAAGATAATAACATTCGTAAAAATTCTACAGTTGAAGGCTACGCTAAGCTTAAACCGGTATTTGACCGCCAACATGGCTCGGTTACCGCTGCAAATGCAACACCATTAACCGATGGTGCAGCTGCCGTACTGATGATGAGCGAAAGCAAAGCAAAAGCACTAGGCTACGAAATTTTAGGTTATGTACGTAGCTTTGCGTTTTCGGCAATTGGTGTAGAAAAAGACATGCTAATGGGCCCAGCGCATTCAACGCCTATCGCACTAGATAGAGCAGGAATTACACTTGCTGATTTAGATTTAATTGAAATGCACGAAGCCTTTGCATCGCAAACACTTGCCAATATGAAAATGTTTGCATCAGATAAGTTTGCGCAAGAGCAACTTGGTCGTAGCAAAGCAATTGGCGAAATTAACATGGATAAGTTTAACGTTAACGGCGGCTCACTGGCATATGGTCACCCATTTGCAGCAACCGGTGCTCGCTTAATTACGCAAAGCTTACACGAGCTTAAACGTCGTGGTGGCGGTTTAGCATTAACAACAGCGTGTGCTGCTGGTGGTTTAGGTGCAGCCTTTGTATTGGAGAGCGCGTAATGACAGATTCAGTATTTAATTTAACGGTAGAAGAAAACAAAATTGCCGTAGTAACCATTGATGTGCCGGGTGAAAAAATGAACACCCTGCGCGACTCATTCGCTGATGACTTAAAAGCTTTACTTGAAGCGGCTAAGCAAGAGTCAGTAAAGGGGATGGTATTTATAAGTGGTAAAAGCGATAACTTTATCGCGGGCGCTGATGTAAAAATGCTTGATAGCGTGCAAAAGCGTGAAGATGCGTTAGCAATTAGTGAACTTTGTCATCAAGCCTTTTTTGATATGACAAAACTACCTTATACAACAGTAAGTGCAATACATGGTGCTGCGCTTGGTGGCGGTTTAGAGTTTGCTTTAGCGTGTGATTACCGCGTAGGCACAGATAGCGATATGACTAAAATAGGCCTGCCTGAAGTACAACTTGGTTTATTACCAGGTGGTGGTGGTACGCAGCGTTTAACTAAAATTGTAGGCATTCAAAAAGCACTTGAATGGATGCTAACAGGCAAGCAGATTCGCCCTAAGCAAGCTAAAAAAGCAGGCGTATTAGATGATGTAGTACCACAAAGCGTATTACTAAAAGTCGCTAAAGAATTTGCCGCTAAGAAAAAGCCAGCAGATAAAGAACCAAAGCTTGATAAAGTAAGCAAATTATTAGAGTCAAACCCGTTTGGCCGTAACTTTATCTTTAAAAAAGCCAAAGAAAACGTCCTTAAAAAAACCGGCGGACATTACCCTGCGCCGCTTGCAATTATTAAGGCTGTGCGTGCAAGTGTAGAACTTGATAAATTAAAAGCATACAAAACAGAAGCTGAAAGCTTTGCAACACTTGTAATGAGTGATGAATCTAAAGCGCTTCGCGGTATTTTCTTTGCAACCACTGAAATGAAAAAAGAGTGGCGCAACGACGATGCGCCAGCAATCAGTAAAACAGCTGTTTTAGGTGGCGGCCTAATGGGTGCCGGTATTGCGCATGTAAGCGCAGTAAAAGCCAAAGTACCTGTACGTATTAAAGATGTAGCAGAGCAGGGCATTAGTAATGCCATGAACTACACCTACAAAATTTTAGATAAGCGCCTTAAACGCCGCATTATGTCTAAAGCTGATATGCAGTTAACAATGAACCGTATTACCGGTACTACCGACTACAGTGGCTTTAAACACATTGATTTAGTAGTAGAAGCTGTTTTTGAAGATTTAGCCTTAAAGCAAGGTATGGTTGCCGATATAGAGCAGCAATGCCAAAGCAATACTATTTTTGCAAGTAACACGTCATCACTGCCTATTTCACAAATTGCAGCACAGGCACAGCGCCCTGAAAACGTGATAGGCCTGCATTACTTCTCGCCAGTTGAAAAAATGCCACTCGTGGAGATTATTCCGCACGAAGGGACTTCACAAGAGACTATTGCGCGCGTAGTTAACTTTGCACGTAAGCAAGGTAAAACGCCCATTGTTGTAAAAGACATGGCAGGTTTTTACGTAAACCGTATTTTAGCGCCTTATGTAAATGAAGCAGCTAATTTAATGCTTGCCGGTGAGCCAATTGAAAAAATTGATGCAGCCCTTGTAGAGTTTGGTTTCCCAGTTGGGCCGCTTGCTTTACTTGATGAAGTAGGGATTGATATAGGCTCTAAAATTGCCCCAATTCTTGAAAAAGAATTAGGCGAGCGATTTAAAGCGCCAGATGCATTTTCTCGTATGATTGATTCAAAACGCCTTGGCCGCAAAACGGGTCGTGGCTTTTATGAGTACGATAAAAAGAGCAAAAAAGTTGACGAGTCAGTGTATGAGCTATTAGGTGTAACCCCTGCACCGCGTTTAAATAAAAGCGAAATTGCTAAGCGCTGTGTATCACAAATGCTTAACGAAGCCGTGCGTTGTTTAGACGATGGCATTATTGCAAGCCCTCGTGATGGCGACATTGGCGCTATATTTGGTATTGGCTTCCCACCGTTTTTAGGTGGACCGTTTAGCTATATGGATAAATTGGGCGCCAGCAAGGTTAGCTCTGAAATGTCTACATTAGCTAATAGCAATGCAAATTTTGCCCCATGCGACACGTTAGTAAGTATGGCTGAATCAGGCGCTAAGTTTTATCAAACGCAGCCTGTTGCAGATGAGCCAAGCCCAGCACCTGTTGCTGAACAAGCTATAGAAGCAGAGCCTGCTGATGAGCAACCTCAAGAAGAGAGCGTTGACTCACCAAAACAAGACTCGTAAAACAGCTTGATTAAAAAAACCGCATTATATGCGGTTTTTTTATATCTGCTATTTGTAAATATAGAATACTAGGACGCAATAATACCAACCCGCAATAATACTTAATCATTCTGCGGGGCTAAACGTGTCGTTACCTGTGTTAAAAACGTGCATTTATAAAACCTAAATTGCCAGTTTTTATTTAGTTATCGACAGGTTTTTACCCTCAAATAAGACTTATAATTAAGTGGCTTGCTATAAAGTATGTTAGCTTAATTTGCAGCTAAGCAGATAAGAGGTAAACCAATATGCAGTTGTTTACAGCACGATTGGCAATGCGCCCACTTCAAAGCAGTGATTGGCCATTATTTTTGCAGTTACATCAAAATCCTACCGTGATCCGTTATTGCTACGATATGCCCAGCGAAGCGTTTGTACGCAGCCGGTTTGAACAACGTTTAAAAAGTTGGGATAGCACTTCTACTCATCCACTTTGCCTTGTGGTATTTGATAAGCATTCAAATGAGCCCATGGGTGTAACGGGGTTTACATACGAACTTGAGCAAGCTGAGCTAGGCTATTTGTTTTTACCCGCGTATTTTAATCAAGGCTTTGCCAGTGAGTCATTGCGTGCCGTGATTGAGTGGGCATGGCAACAATGCGGTATTACACAGTTTAAAGCCGTGGTTACAAAGGGGAATATAGGGTCTGAAAAGGTATTACAAAAGTGTGGATTAACGTTAACTGGCATTAATACGCAAGCGCACACTATTAATAATACACGTTATGACGATTTGATATACACATTAAAATTGTAGCAAATAGGGCTAGCAAGCTAGCCCGTGATGGGTTTCTATAGATGTGCTTCAATTGCTTTACGGTCTTTTTCTGGCATATTCTCAACAACTAATTTGAACGAATTATCGATCATTCTTTCAATTTCGCCTTGTGGAATAGAGCCATCTAATATCACCGTATTCCAAAGCCGCTTGTTCATATGATAGCCAGGGATCACCGCAGGAAAAATATCACGCAATTTAAGTGCTTCATCGGGATCGCACTTTAAATTAAGCCACCAAATAGGATCTCCATCATCATTTACGTCTCCATCATTACCTAAGGCAAGGGTGGCAAACATTTTATGATTTACTTTATAAACATCAACCTCTTGAGCAAATGGTTTTGTCACTTGCACCAAGGGCTTCTTTACTAAATACTCATGTACTGTGTTTTGGTCCATGATCCAATCCTTGAAGTCATACTCGGTAGAGATACCATAGCAGTTTTTTTCGCTTTTGATTATAGGTATTTAGTTTTAAATTAAAAATTTGCAAGTCTATATCAAATGGAGCCCCAAATTAACGTATTTTTAGTTGAACAATACCCAGTTCGTGGTATGTTTCTGGCAATCAAAAAAATAATAGGAAAACCCCCATGCCAAAGGCGAGTGAAGTTAAAAAAGGAACCGCGATTGAGTTTAATAATCGCGTGTTGGTAGTTAAAGATATTGTACGTTCAGTTCCACAAGGCCGTGCAGGCGGTAGTTTGTACCGTATGCGTTTATACGATGTAGTAACAGGTGCAAAAGTAGACGAAACCTTCAAAGACAGCGACATGCTAACCCTAGCAGATTTAACTCGCCGCGAAGCAATGCTTTCTTACATTGATGGCGATGAATACGTGTTTATGGATAATGAAGACTACACGCCGTATAACTTAAACAAAGAGGCGATTGCAGAAGAAATTCAATTCGTTAACGAAGAAACGCAAGGCGTACACGTTATTGTAATTGATGGCTCGCCTGTAGGTTTAGATTTGCCATCAAGCGTAGAGCTGGTTGTTGAAGAAACAGACCCTTCAATCAAAGGCGCTTCTGCCAGTGCACGCTCTAAGCCTGCACGCCTGAGCACGGGTTTAACCATTTCGGTGCCTGAGCATATATCTACGGGCGACCGTATCCGTATTAATACGGTTGAGCACAAATTTATGGGTCGCGCTGAAAAGTAACCCTGTCCCGTCCTGAAATAGGTTGACGGTTTTAATGAAAGACTTGGTGCGAAAGCGCCAGGTCTTTTTTATGCACTTGATTTGGTGTTTTCATATCCAAACTTAAGTGCGGTCGCATTTCATTGTATA
>NZ_JAQREZ010000055.1:0-26090 GCF_028598715.1 Pseudoalteromonas sp. GABNS16E | reverse complement strand
TCCCCATCGTCTAGAGGCCTAGGACACCGCCCTTTCACGGCGGTAACAGGGGTTCGAATCCCCTTGGGGACGCCACTTACTATTTATAGTAGGGTAGTGTTATTAAGAAAACTCGCCTGAAACGAGTCAAACCATTCAGTTGTCCTAGTGACACAGAAAACGTTTTTGAGAAGATAATGCCATTCGCCTCGCAGGCTCGGTTTCATCTTACTTAGAAATAGCAAATCAGTGATTTGCAAAGCAATTTCTGCGTCCCCATCGTCTAGAGGCCTAGGACACCGCCCTTTCACGGCGGTAACAGGGGTTCGAATCCCCTTGGGGACGCCACTTACTATTTTAGTAGTGTATAAATCTATTACAAAGCTATTACTTCCTCAGCGCTATCCAGCGCATTAATTTCTACCGTTTATCCGTTAAAATTTTAGTTTTACACTTTTAATTTTCTTCAATATCTAAAAACCTATCTATTTAATTAATAATCACCTACGTATAACTTCTTAGGCTTTCAAGATCGATCCGCAATAATAATTATTCATTTACAGTGATAAATTTTTTGCTAGCTGCGTTAAAAATACATACTTATAACTGCATGTGTAGATAAAATGGATAGCACAACTAAATTACAAATTACTCTTAATCATATCTATTCATCCTTTAAATAGCTCAATCAATAAAGCTAGTACAAAATATTCAGCATTTATAAAGCGCTGTGCTGCTAGCCTTTTAGTTTAATTTCTCATTATTAGGAGTTAATTATGGCAAGTGGTTGGGCGCGTGATGGCGCAATTCAAGATCAAATCGATGCAAGTGTTAATGACGCAGTGCAATATGCAAGGCAAAATTTAATCTCAGGCGCGAGTGCTGAATTCTGTGATGAGTGTGATTGTGAAATACCACAGGCACGCAGGTTAGCGCTGCTAGGTGTTAGGCACTGTGTGGCGTGTCAAAGCGAGCTTGAGGCTAAAGGCAAAGGCGTTGCTGGCGTAAACCGCCGAGCAAGTAAAGATAGCCAACTAAGGTAAAGGTGCGACTAGGCACTTTTTGATAAATTTTATTCCCTAGTGAGCTTTGTTTTTCTTTTTCTGAATAAGCTCAATTGAATAGCCATCAGGGTCTTTCACAAAAGCAATTTCTGTTGTGCCGCCTTTTACTGGCCCCGGTTCTCGACTGACGTTTCCACCAGCGGCCTTTATGTCGTCACATGCCTTGTATATATCGTCAAATTCAATAGCTATATGGCCATATGCATTACCAAGATCGTAGCTATTTTCATCCCAATTATAAGTAAGCTCTAATACAGTATTACTATCCTCTTCACCATACCCTACAAAAGCTAATGTATAACGGTACTCTTCGTTGTCAGAACGGCGTAATTCTTTCATTCCTAAAATCTGTGTATAAAAAGAAAGTGACTTTTCTAAGTCGGCTACACGCAACATTGTGTGTAATAAACGCATTTAGGTTACCTCTGTGAGTTTAAATTTAAATAGGTGTGGAGCATAGCGTCTTTATGGGGTATCCATAACCGCATTGCAAAGGCCAGAGCCTGCCATATACCGAGAGGCTTATTTTACCTCAACTTTGAACAATAAGTTTATATTAACCAGCTATTTGCGCACTCATTGCGTCAAATTTACGTGCAATAAGCCCAGCTATTGCCGCGCAAGTGGCTTTGCCTTCACTGAAAACCTCGGCTTGTGAAATAAATTAAAATATCAGTACGATTTTATACGTACGTAAACTTCTTAACCTGAGTTCGGGAAATTTAAGCTAAATGTGGGCAAGGCTCGGCATTTACAACCACGCATTGCCATAATATTAGCACACTAAATTAGTGATATTACCAACAATGGGTTAGTGCACAATGTGATTATAGCCACGCTATTTATACGAGTTTATAAAGTTGTTGCACTTATTGGTCAACCTATTTTTTATTAAGCTCTAACCAAAGAAGGGAAAAGTGCGTTGAATTAATTTGATTTCCATACTACCTATAACTAATTGTTTATTATTGTAATTTTGTTGATTTGAAATAAATTGTAAATTACCTTGGTTTACAAAGTTAACTTATTGGTTGACAAGATTGGTGTGTGGTAATACAGTTTTTACATACCAATTGGTAAGTTGCTTGGTTTTAGCTTCTCCAAGGTATTAATAAATAATCAAAGCAATGCTAAGCATAACGAAATAAATACGTAACCGGTCAACAATATACAGCGTGTAATCACTCTGTTTTTATTCGCTCAAATGGTAATAACGCGGCGGGTTACCTATTCAAACGAACATGCTCAGGGTTACTTTAGCAAATTGAATTAAACGACACAGCGTACCTATTTATGGGGTAAATCATTACTCGTACTCATAAAAGCACGCGCCATCATATTTAGGAGTTATTCATGTCTAAACCAGTAATCGGTTTTATCGGCCTTGGCTTAATGGGCGGCAATATGGCCGAAAACTTACAGAACAAAGGCTATGAGCTTATTGTTATGGATTTAAACAAAGATGCGGTTGCTGCATGCGTTAGCAGAGGCGCAAAAACAGCAAGCACTGCAAAAGAGCTTGCACAAGGTGCAGACATAATTATGTTTTGTTTAACAACATCAGCAGTTGTTGAAAAAATTGTGTACGCAGAAGATGGCATTTTAGCGGGTATTAAAGAAGGCGCGGTATTAATTGATTTTGGTACATCAATTCCTTCGTCTACTAAAAAAATTGGTGCTGATCTAGCCGCTAAAGGCGCAGGCATGATTGACGCACCACTAGGGCGTACTCCAGCCCATGCTAAAGACGGCCTATTAAATATTATGGCAGCGGGCGATATTGACACCTTCAATAAAGTTAAACCTGTACTTGAGGATCAAGGCGAAAACGTATTTCACCTAGGTGAGCTAGGCGCAGGGCATACAACTAAGTTAATCAATAACTTTATGGGTATGACCACAGTATGTGCTATGTCACAAGCGTTTGCTGTAGCAGACAAAGCCGGTGTAGACCGCCAGCAACTATTTGACATTATGTCGACAGGGCCTTCTAGCTCTCCATTTATGCAATTTTGTAAAAACTACGCGGTAGACAATGTAAGCGACCTTGGTTTTTCAATTGCCAATGCAAACAAAGATTTAGGTTACTTCCTACAAATGGTTTCAGACCTTGGGACTGAATCAAAAATTGCTGAAGGGTCATCTGCTAACTTACAAGCGGCATTTGATGCAGGTATGGGGCAAGGCAACGTACCAGAAATTTTTGATTACTTTAAAACTCTAGAAAAGTAATACCGACAACATTGGGTGCTTTAACGTAGTTAAAGCACCAAAACACACACAATATCAATTGGCTAGATTTAACCTGCTTTGTGCAATGAGTGCAGCATTACTATTGATAAGGCATTACTTCCGGTCACACTGAAAAAGAGTTATCTATGCGTTTAATTAATATAATAAAGCTTAGCCTAGTTCTTATTGGGTGCACATCCACACAATTGGCAGCCAAAGATTATTTTGTAGACACTAAACAAGCTTTTCAAGAAATCTCTGACAAACTCGTTGCCGGCGATAAAATAACTCTCAAAGACGGTACGTGGTCTAATTTCGAAATTTTATTACAAGGCCAAGGAACCAAAAACGCCCCTATAAAGCTTACAGCGCAAACCAAGGGTAACGTTATTTTATCAGGGCAATCTAATTTAAGACTGGCGGGTTCATATTTAGAAGTGTCAGGGCTTGTATTTAAAAATGGTTATACGCCTAGCTCAGCCGTTATTGAATTTCGTAAAAATAAAGATGAGCTTGCTACTCACTCCCGCGTAACACAAGTTGTTATCGATAACTACAATAACCCCGATAAACGAGAATCAGACTATTGGGTGGCTCTATATGGTAAACACAACCGTTTTGATCACAGCCACTTAGTAGGTAAACGTAACAAAGGCGTTACGGTTGCTGTAAGGCTTAATAGTGAGCAAAGCCAACAAAACCACCATCAAATTGATCATAACTTCTTTGGCTATCGTCCTACTTTTGGATCTAACGGCGGTGAAACACTGCGCATTGGTACTAGCCACTATTCATTAAGTGATTCATTGACCGTAGTTGAAAACAACTACTTTGAACGTACTAACGGCGAAGTAGAAATAATCTCGGTTAAATCAGGGAAAAACCAAATCCGCAATAATGTGTTTTTTGAATCTCGCGGCACACTAACGCTGCGCCATGGTAATGGCAATATTATACAAGAGAACGTTTTTTTTGGTAACGGTGTAGATCACACAGGTGGCATTCGCATCATTAATAAAAACCAAACAGTAAAAAATAACTACTTAGAAGGTTTAACAGGCTACCGTTTTGGCAGTGGTTTTACGGTTATGAACGGCGTACCTAACTCACCAATAAATCGCTACCATCAGGTAGAAAACGCGACAATTGAAAACAATACCTATGTAAATGTGCGTCATATACAACTTGGCGCAGGTAGCGATAGCGAGCGTAGCGCTGCACCAATTAATAGCGTAATGAAAAATAACCTTATTATTAATCAAAATGGCGAGCAGCCTTTTACAACCTTTGATGATGTAAGCGGTATTAAATTTAGTGAAAATGTAGCTAATACCCAGGTATTAAAAGAGTTAAATTACGGTGTTAAACAGCAAAATGTAACACTAACCAGAGCTAGTAACGGTTTACTGTATCCTGAATCAAGCAAAATTAGTGCAGGTGCTAAACGCGGTTTAAAGGTGCTAAAAAAGGCCGATACCGGCGTTAGTTGGTATCCAAAAACAGAGCAAGTTGTAGCATTTGATACGGGTAAAACTCACCAGGTTAAAGCAACTGCAGATGCCTTACTTAACGCAATCAATGCAGCCCAAACGGGTGATGTATTAGAGCTTGCAGATGGTCAATACGATGTTTATAAACTCGTTAAAATAACAAAAGTGCTTACCCTTAAGGCTAAACATACTGGCAAAGCTAAGCTGACCTACCAACGCTCCACCTTATTCGAAATTCATGATGGCGGTAGCTTAAAGCTAGATGGTTTAGCTATCTCGGGTGAAAACGCACCTGATGCCATTAATAATAGTGTGGTACGTACTAAAAAGTGGGGCATGGTTGATAACTACCGCTTTGAAATATACAACTCACAATTAACTAATCTTAATATTAATCACTCATTTCACTTTTTTGTAACGGGCAAAGGGGCGATGGCAGATGAAATCACGTTAGTAAATAACACCTTTAAAAATGTGACTGGCGATATTTTACGTCTTGATACCGAAATAGAAGACTTAGGTATTTATAACGCAGAGTATGTAACACTTAAAAGCAATACCTTTAATGAGGTAGCTGGTGGCGTCGTTAAGTTATACCGAGGTGGAAGTGATGAAAGCACCTTTGGTCCGCATTTATTAATGACCAATAACACCCTAACTAAAGTAGGTTTAGGTAAGCGCAACAAGGCGCAAGCGAGTGTGTATGCGCACGGTGTACAAGTCACAAATATTGCAAGCAACGTATTTGAAAAATCGGCACCGATTAAAATTGAGCACACGGTTGGTGAGCCAATAACAGCCATTACAGATAACACCTTTGATGCAACTCAAGCGCCAAACGTAAAAGAGTTACGTGTAGCGGGCCCGCACACGGCAACGATTAAAAATAACAACGTTTTAAATAAGGTGAACTAACAATGATGAATTTAACCCAAAATAAGTCATTATTTAAAACGCTGGGTGTTACTGTAAGTGCCTTAGTTTTATCGATAAACGCCTACGCAGCGCATCCAAATTTGGTAATAACCAATGATGATGTACAGCAAATGCGCCAAGCAATTAGCAACAACGAACAGGGCAAGTTTGCCAACGCATTTGCAGCGCTTAAGGCACAAGTGGATGAGCAAATTAAAAGCCCTATAACAGTGCCTGTACCAAAAGGCGGTGGGGGAGGGTATACCCACGAACGACACAAAAAAAATTATCAGCTTATGTATAACGCCGGTGTTATTTATCAGCTAAGCCAAGATGATAAATACGCTCATTACGTACGTGATATGTTGCTTGAGTATGCCAAATTATACCCAACACTTGATGTACACCCTAAGCGCAAAGTTAAGTCGCAAAACCCAGGTAAACTATTTTGGCAAAGCCTTAATGAGGCCATGTGGCTTGTTTATACCATTCAAGCATACGATTTAGTGCATGATGCGCTAAGCGCCGCTAATATTAAAACCATCGAAAATGACTTACTGCGTCCAGTATCGTTATTTTTATCACAAGGCCAGCCATCAACCTTTAACAAGGTACATAACCATGGTACGTGGGCTACAGCCGGTGTAGGCATGGCAGGGTATGTGTTAGATGAATCTGAGTGGGTCGAAAAGTCTCTTTACGATTTAGATAAATCGGGCGAGGGTGGCTTTATTAAGCAGCTAGACATGCTGTTTTCGCCACAGGGCTATTACAACGAAGGTCCTTATTATCAACGCTTTGCATTACTTCCGTTTGTTACCTTTGCTAAAGCAATTGAAAACAACGAACCGCAGCGAGACATTTTTGAATATCGCGATGGCATATTACTTAAAGCCATTGATACCACTATTCAGCTAAGCTATAACGGTTTGTTTTTCCCGATAAACGATGCAATTAAAAGTAAAGGTATAGACACAATAGAGCTGGTACACGGTGTAACAGCCGCTTATGGTTTAACACACGATACTGGTTACTTAGATATAGCCAAAAAGCAAAATCAAATAATACTCTCTGGTGATGGCCTAAAAGTGGCTCAAGCACTGGATAAAAATAAGCAAACTCCTTATGTATTTAAATCGGTAGCATTTGGCGATGGTAACGATGGCGAGCAAGGGGCGTTGGTAGTAATGCGTACGCAAACTGGTGGCGACCAAGCACTTTTATTTAAACCTGCTGCACAGGGTTTAGGGCATGGACATTTTGATAAATTAACATGGCAGTTTTACGATCATGGCAATGAAATTGTATCTGATTATGGCGCTGCACGTTTTTTAAATGTTGAGGCTAAATACGGCGGCCGTTACCTACCAGAAAACGAAACTTACGCAAAACATACCGTGGCACACAATACGGTTGTGATTGATGAAACCTCGCATTTTAATGCAAATGTTAAAGTGGGTAATAACAATCATCCTACGCTTAATTTCTTTGAAACAAACCAATACGGAACGGTGTCAAGTGGGCAAATAAGCACCGCTTACAAAGGTGTTGAGCTTGAACGCACGTTAGCGTTAATTAATTTACCTATGCTTGAAAGCACGCTTGCAGTTGATATTTTTAATGTGACTGCAGATACCTCCCATAAAATTGATTTACCACTGCATTACAAAGGCCAATTAATTGATACCAGCTTTGAGTTACTTGGTAACACCAAAAGCTTAGCTGCGCTGGGTGATAAAAATGGTTATCAACATTTATGGTTAAAAGCACAGGCGCAACCAGATGAAGGCCTAGCAAAGGTAACGTGGTTAAACGACAACGGCCGTTTTTATACACAAACTAGCCTAGTGAAAGGGGATGAGTCTTTCTTATTTACGCAAATAGGGGCAAACGATCCACACTTTAATCTTCGTAACGAAAATGGCTACATTCGCCGTGTAGAAGGTAAAAAACAGCATAAATTTATTTCAGTACTTGAGCCTCACGGTGAATACAACCCAAGTAAAGAATATACCCTAGAGGCTGTTAGCCGTGTATCGTCACTTAAGTATGGCGCACAAGAGCACTTAGACCTAATTGAAGTTAAAGTAAAAAATAATACCTATTTGGTTGCTATCAACAAAGCCGATAAAGCAGCTAAACACACATTCACATATCAAAATAAAGCATTCACCTTAAATGGCCGCCTTGGCGTTTATGCGATGAAGAATAATCAGGAGTAAACAGGATGCAAAAGCAAAGTGCACACTTTTCATTTGGTAACGAAACCGAGATTGAAGATTTAGGTAATGGCTTAAAACGCCAAATGCTTGGCTATAACGAAGAGCTAATGGCCGTGAAAATTTGGTTTTCAGAAGGGGCTATTGGTTATAACCATGCGCACAGGCACTCGCAAGTAACGTATGTAGTTGAGGGTGAGTTTCACTTTAACATTGATGGCGTAACTAAAATCTTAAAAGCGGGCGATAGTTGTTTTATTCCTCCTTTTGCTGATCACGGTGCAACGTGCCCAACTGGCGGTATACTGATTGATACCTTTAGCCCAGCTCGCGAAGACTTTCTTGAGGAATAACCTATGAAAATTCAAGGCTTACGCTGGTGGGTTATAGTGCTAATTGCACTTGCTACCATTATTAACTATATAGACCGTCAAGCGCTTAGCGTTTTATGGCCAGACATTGTGGAAGAAATGTTCCCTGATGAATCTGCGTTAGAGCGTAAACAAATTTACGCTAATATTTCTATAGTATTCGTATTTGCTTATGCATTTGGCCAAGCTATTTTTGGCAAAATTTTTGACTGGGTTGGCACGCGTTTAGGTTTTGTGCTTTCAATTGGTGTGTGGTCATTAGCCACTGTTGCCCATGCTTTTGCACAAGGGGTGCTTAGTTTAAGTATTTTCCGTGCAATTTTAGGTGTAGCCGAAGCTGGTAACTGGCCCGGTGCAGCTAAAGGTAATGCCGAGTGGTTTCCAACAAAAGAGCGTGCTTTAGCGCAAGGTATATTTAATTCTGGCGCAGCCATTGGTGGCATTATTGCTATCCCGCTTATTGCTTATTTAACCGTGTACTTTAGCTGGCAAATGGTGTTTGTATTTGTTGGTGCCTTAGGTTTTTTATGGTTAGTTCCTTGGATTATATTGGTAAAAGCGCCTCCAGGCTCTCACCCTTGGATAAGTGAAGAAGAGCGTGAGTACATTCTTACCGGACAAAGACGCGTTGATGATAACGGCGATGTAACAAGCGATGACGAAGAAGAATATAACCCGTCTACAGGCGAGTTACTCTCTCGTAAGCAAAGCTGGGGCGTAATTATAGCCTCTGCAGCTATCGACCCTATTTGGTGGTTATTTGTTTTTTGGATACCAATTTACTTAAACGAAGTGTATGGCATGGATGTTAAATCGATTGGTATTTATGGCTGGGTCCCGTATGTAGGCGCTATGTTTGGTGCTTGGTTTGGTGGCTTACTTGCCCAAAACCGCCTTAAAGCAGGCTGGAATACCGATAAAACGCGTAAGCTGACCATCACATTAGGGTGTTTAATTATGTTGCCGGCGCTGCTTGCAATGGCAAACCCTGGGGAGCCAGTAATTGCGGTACTTATTATGGCTGTTATTTTATTTGGTTTTCAAACCGCCATTGGTAACGTGCAAACCTTACCAAGCGACTTATTGGGTAAAAAAGCGGTAGGTACGTTGTCGGGCTTCTCTGGCATGGCCGCTAAATTAGGTGCTGTAGGCCTTACGTCATTGGTACCTATTTTAACAGCGGATGGTAATTATACACCGGCGTTTGTGATAGGCGCGTCTTTAGCGATTATTGCAATGGCAGCTGTATGGATCTTAATTCCAAAAATTGAACCATTGAAAAAGCCTAACTAATTTGTTGGCAATGGCTGTGTTTCTCACAGCCATTTACTACCTAAGGTAAGTGATAATAATGAAAAATATTTACTTTATTGGCGAGTGCATGATTGAGTTAAGAGCGACTGTTCCCTCTACATTGCATCAGTCATTTGCAGGTGACGTATACAATTCGGCAGTTTACTTAAAGCGTTGTTTCCCACAAATCACCACCTCAGTTATTACCGCTTTAGGGGAGGATAACTTAAGTAAAAAAATGCGTGAGCGTTTTGCAAGTGAGCAACTAAATACAGACTATGTATTTGCTCATAACAGTAAAGTCCCAGGTATGTATTACATAGAAACGGACGAGCAAGGCGAGCGCAGTTTTATTTACTGGCGGGATGATTCAGCAGCTAAAAAGGTGGTTGAATTTATCAGCCCTGAGCTCGTTAAGCAGCTGTCATCGGGTGATATGTTTTTCTTTTCGGGTATTTCTTTAGCCGTAATAGAAGAGCAAGCAAGAGCGCAGTTTTGGGACATAGTGAAGCAACTTAAAGCCGCGGGTGTAAAAATAGTATTTGACCCAAATTACCGTGCGCGACTTTGGGATAACGTTGAGCAAACTAAAGCGCAATACCATAGTGCATTTAGCTTAGCCGATATTACGTTACCCGGCGTTGAAGACTTAGAAACGCTTTACAACGTGCAAAGTGTAGAAGCGGTAATTGATTATTTGGCTCCGTACAACATTAACGAAATTATAGTAAAAAACGGCCCCGATTCAGTCATTACAAAAGAGGCTAATACAGTGCAAAGCCACAGTATTACGCCGGTTAAAAACGTTGTTGATACAACCTCCGCAGGCGATGCCTTTAACGGCGTGTATTTAGGAGCGCGCTTAGATGGGCGCCCAATTAGCGAAGCGGTTAAGCTGGGCGCGCAGGCTGCCGGCGCTGTTATTCAGCAACCCGGTGCTATTGCACCAAAAGATGTTTTTCAACAAGCCATGGCTAAATCAGGTCTCTAACTGGCTAATTTACTCAATTTATAACACTAAGTAGCACGATTATTTAAAATAAGGGAAATAACGCATGACTCGCTTTTCTGAACTAATGGCAGGGCAAACTCTGCTACCTATAATTCAAGCAGACACGCCAGAGCAAGGTGTAAACATTGCTAAAGCAATGGCAGAGGCAGGCCTAACTTTGGTAGAAGTTGTTCTTAGAACAGATGCATCAATTGATGCGCTTAAAGCCATTAAAGAACAGGTTCCACAGCTAAAAGTGGGCGCAGGCACCGTTATTAACGAAACAATTTTAAAGCAAGCGCTAGAAGCAGGCTCAGATTTTATAGTTACTCCCGCTGTATCGCCTACACTATTAAGTGAGCTGGTTAAGTGTAACGTGCCAGTATTGCCAGGTGTATCAAATACCGGCGATATATTAATGGCGCTTGAGTATGGTTTTGAAGAGCAAAAACTCTTTCCTGCTTCACTTGCTGGTGGTGCGCCGTTTGTCTCTGCTGTCTCATCTGTATTTCGTGCAGTGAGCTTTTGCCCGACTGGCGGTGTAAGCGAAAAAAATAAAATGAATTACTTGTCGTTAAACAATGTATTTGCAGTAGGCGGTACCTGGGTTGCTAAAAAAGAATGGGTAACGCAGGGTAATTGGCAAGCCATTACAGACTCTTGTATCGAGGCTTTAAAATAGCAAGGAGCAAAAAATGAATTATTTAGCCCCAACCATTGCACCAGGCGTTGTTGTTGGCGATGAAGTAAGCGAAGTGTATAAACACGCACGAACGCATCAGTATGCATTGCCTGCTGTAAACGTGGTGAGCACATCGTCAATTAATGCCACCTTAGAGGCCGCAAAAAAAATGAAGTCGCCGGTCATTATTCAACTATCTAATGGGGGAGCGCAGTTTTTTTGTGGTAAAGGTTTAGCACTAGAGGGCCAGCAATCTGCCGTTGTTGGGGCAATAAGTGCTGCACAGTATGTGCATAACGTGGCGAAGCACTATGGCGTTGCTGTCATGCTGCACACAGATCACGCAGCAAAAAAACTACTGCCTTGGATTGATGGTTTATTAGATGAAGGCGAAAAGTATTTTGCGCAAACAGGTAAGCCGCTTTTTTCATCGCACATGATTGACTTGTCAGAAGAGCCACTGGAAGAAAATATAGAAATTTGTGAGCGTTATTTAGCGCGCATGGCAAAAATAGGCATGACACTTGAAATAGAGCTCGGGTGTACCGGCGGAGAAGAAGACGGGGTTGATAACTCGCACCTCGACAGCTCTGCGCTTTACACTCAACCAGAAGATGTAGCCTACGCCTATGAGCGACTTAGTAAAATAAGCCCTAATTTTATCATTGCTGCTTCGTTTGGTAACGTTCACGGCGTATACAAGCCTGGCAATGTGGTATTAACACCTACCATATTACGCGACTCGCAAGCCTATGTAGCTGACAAATTTAATTTAGAGCATAACGCTATTAATTTTGTATTTCACGGTGGGAGTGGCTCTGAGCACAGTAAAATTGCTGAGTCGCTAACCTACGGGGTGGTAAAAATGAACATTGATACCGACACCCAATGGGCGAGTTGGAACGGGGTATTAAACTACTACCAAGAAAAACAAGGCTACTTGCAAGGCCAAATTGGTAACCCTGATGGCGAAGATAAACCCAATAAAAAATACTATGATCCACGTGTGTGGTTACGTCAGTCGGAGCAGCATATGGTGGCTCGCCTGATCCAATGTTTTGACGACCTTAATTGTGTGAACAGGTATAGCGCATGAAAAGACTGAATAAAGTATTAAAGCAAGATGGGGTTGAAACCGACCTTATTATGTTAATTCGCACGCTATTAGCAACCACAAAAGAAATAGCGTTTAGAGTAAGCCAAGGTGAGCTTGCGGGTGTTTTAGGCTCTACCCTTAACGAAAATATCCAGGGCGAGGTGCAAAAAAAGTTAGATGTCATTGCCAATCAACTGTTAAAAGATACCTTAATTGATGATGATCTTGTAAAAACAGTGGCATCTGAAGAAGAAGATAATGCAGTAGGCGCCCACCCCGATGGTAAATATATTGTGGCATTTGATCCCCTTGATGGGTCATCAAACATTGATGTTAACGGGCAAATAGGCACTATTTTTACCATTTACCCTGCAAAAGCAGATGTGCCCTACGATAGTGATGAGCAATTTAATCAACCCGGTACTAATCAGGTTTGTGCAGGCTACGTGCTGTATGGGCCATCGTCGTTACTAGTAATGAGCACAGGCGGGCCAACCCGCTGTTATACACACGATTTAACCCACGGTGGCTTTTTGCTTACAAAACCAGAGCTTGCAGTGCCGAGTAAAAGCCGTGAGTTCTCGGTTAATATGGCAAATTACCGATATTGGGATGAAGCAACACAAGTTTACTTTGATAAATTACTGTATACATCAGAAGAATTTGCTAAAAGCTCAATTCGCTATAATGCAGCCATGGTTGGTGATGTACACCGAATTTTATGCCGTGGCGGGGTATTTATGTACCCGCAAGGTACGCGCGCGGGTAATGAAAACGGTAAAATACGCTTACTTTACGAAGCTAACCCACTGGCAATGCTCACTGAAAACGCAGGCGGTATAGCCACCTCTAAAGGCATGCGTATTTTAGATATTCAGCCCGATGAGCTGCATCAGCGTGTGCCTGTTATTTTAGGCTCTAGTGAACCTGTGACTTACTTTAATTCTACGGTTTATTAAATCTGACTAAGGCCTAAGTACAAAAGGGCGGTTATTGTGCTCTTACGCCTTTTAAATAAAACGTATGCCACTGCTGACAATAGTGAGTTAAACGCAGTGGCTACGTTATTTTATATACACATCAAAAATTCATATCTATAGGCTATTACAGCTAAAGCTTTACGCCTGTATTTTCCAGCCCCCATTCTTTATGTGCTTATCGCGCTACGTATTAATTCAGAGTAATTCTTTCGGTAAAACCAATTGTTCATAAAGGTTGCTTATTTATCTATTCGTGAAATTAATATTGGTAATAACGCTGCGTTATTAGGTATAGACGTAAGTTAACTTTAAGTTAATAAAATATGATGAATTTTGAACGAATATAGTGGTAAAAGTGTTTTTATTATGCTTATATTACCAAGTTGGTTAACAATGAAGCGTAAAAATAAAATAATTTGGTAATAACAAACTGGGTATTTGGTAAATCAAACATAACACTTGCTAAATACTAAACCACACAATTAAGGAGAATAGAGCCATGATGAAATTAAAACATTTTGCATTATGTGCTGTTGCAGCTGCCATTATAGGTTGTGACACGGATTCAAATAATAATAACAACACATTGGGCTCTATTGCTCTATCAGGCACAGCGTTAACGGGCGAAACATTGTCGACCAGCGTAAATGATGCCGATGGTATTTCTGGCGAAGTAAGCTACTACTGGTACGCCGATGGACAAGTTATAAGTGGCGCTAATGACGCAACTTTTACATTAACAGATGAGCAAATTGGTTTTGCAATTACAGCACAAGCACTTTATACAGATGACAGCGGTGTTAATGAATCACATTTAAGTGAGCCCACCGATGAAGTGTCAGCTATTCCTTTTGCGGCCACGGTAGAAATTAACGGTGATGCAATTATAGGTAATGAACTAAGTGCTAATGTAGCGGATGAAAATGGTTTTGATCCGGCGCTTGTAGCATATACATGGTTTGCAGATGATGTTGAAATTGCCGATGAAACCTTAGCAACCTACACTATTACCGAATCGCAACTAGGTAAAGTTATAACTGTAAATGCAGCATTTGAAGATAACAGAGGCTTTGCAGAGTCAGCTACATCAACTGCCACAGCGCCAGTAGAGCGTGCAAATTCAGAAGGGTCGGTGGCGATTGTTGGCACACCTACGGTAGGTAATACACTTACAGCCGAAATAACAGATGAAGATGGCGCAAGCGGCACAATTACTTACCAGTGGTTTGCTGATGAGGTTGCAATTAGTGATGCCACGCAAAGCACTTACGTTGTAGATGAGTCATTATTAGGGCAATTTATTACCGTGCAGGTTACCTACACGGACGATCACGGTTTTACCGAAGACAACCTTTCTGAGGCAACCATTGCTGTTTCTGCAGAGGCTGTAGATGAAGCGGGTAGTATCACCATCTCAGGGGCTACGCCTTATTTAGTGACTAGCGAATTAACCGCTGAAATTAGCGATAACAACGGCGTAGATGAGCAAAACGTTACCTACACTTGGCTTGCTGATGGCGTAGCAATTGCCGACACCAACAGCAAAACATTTACGCCAACTAATCAAGCTGGCGCGATTATATCGGTCACTGCGAGTTATACCGATAACGATGGCTTTTCAAGCACAATTACCGGTGCCGCCGATACAGTAGTGTACACGCAAGTGATAAGCGATGCGGATGCGCTATTAGGTGCTATTAATGCAGGGCTTGGTGATGGCGATGTGCTTGGTTTAAATACCGGTGTATATGCCGATCTTGATGCCATTATGCTAACCAGCGCAGCAACACTTAAAGCTGTTGAAGGACAAAGCCCGGTAATTAGTGGCGAGCTTTGTATTCATGTAGCCAGTGGGGTTGATGGCGCGGGTATTGAAGGGCTTACATTTAAAAATATTGATACTAAATCGGGTGGCTTTTGTGAAACCGAAGAAGATGCCGTTATTTATTCTGAGGGTGACAACTTCACCTTTACACAAAATACTATCGATGGTGAAGCAGAGACGTTAAATAATTCTACCTACCATTGGTTAATGCTTAAAGGCGACGCCGCAATGGTTGAGCGTAATACCTTTGCCAACCGCGATAAAGCAGAAAATGGTTCGGTGATAAAAATGTCTTCATCGAGCACTAACCACGTTATTCAATATAACCTTTTCACAGGTACCAGCAGCAACCCAAATTTTGGTAACTCTAGCCTGCACTTAATTAACGCAGGTAGTACAACAGGTACAGGCTCTGCTGATGATGCAAACTTTACTATTCAATATAACCGAGTAGAAAACTTTGTTACAGGCCGACGTTTAATGCGCGTACAAACCTCTGGCGTGACGATTAAAGGCAATACCATTTTAAATCCTAATGGCGGTATTTCGCTTGAAGATGGTGGGTTTAATACGGTATCAGACAACATTATTATTCGTACCACTGATATTGCAAGTTCAAGCGATCGTCCTGCTGGCGTGCTAGTTACGCCTTTAGGCCACACTGTAAGCAATAACTACATCGCTGGTATTCGCTCAGGTAATAAAGAAGCCGGTGGTATTGTATTTACCGCTAACCCATTTTCACAAGCTGATGGCGGGGTGCCAAATGGAGGTAACCAAGCTGTGCTTGATGGCGCAGGCGACTTTACCCTTAATGTGACAAACAATACGGTACTTAACTCACAGCAACCATTTGTATTTAGTACAGAAATAGGTTCAAAGGCACCTGTTGGAGATTGTGATGAGCTTACCGCAGAAAATGCACCTGTACTGTATGGTTTAACTAAAAATGCATTTGAAATTAACTTCAACGGTAATTTAAATGCTAATGGGGTGGGCGATCAAACTGATGAAGACACCATTGAAAGCAGCGCGCTTGTTTATGGTTTCTTTTACCCTAACGAGCTATCGAGCGATCACTCTTTTGAATACGACTGTGACCTAATTAACCATACTGAATCACTGTTCTCTAACAGCTTTGGCTTTAGTGACAGTTATGAGTCGGGCGATGCGAGCGACCTATGGGTTGATATTAGAAACTTAAATGGCAATGGTGAATACGACACCGATGGCGCTATTGACCAAAACCCAGAAGCAAATGGTAAAGAAATCCCAGAGTTTGTCACTGCTACAAGTACGCTGCTTGAGACTGACTCAAATGGAGCACAAGCCTTAGCAGGTGCAAGAAACTTATACTACATCCAAAGCACTGATGTAGGTGCAGGCTCTACGTGGGTGGCACAAGATGAATAAGCCCACACTGCACATTATTAATACTTATAAAAATAGCAAACTACGCACAACACACACAATGATAAAGGAGAACGCGGCATGTCGTTAAAAATGGATAGAAGACGTCAACATTCTACAAACAGCTCTGTTTGTAATCATTTTGCACTTTCACCTGCTGCTAAGTTAATTAGAGCAAGTTTACTTGCAGGTATGGCAGGTTCATTGTCATTTAATGCTTTTGCTCAGCAAGAAGCCCAAGAAAAAGTGACTGAAGTAGAGCAAGATGTAGAAATCATCAGCGTTACAGGTACTCGTAGAACCATACAAGATCAAATTGCAATTAAGCGTGAGGCAACAACGGTTGTCGATGGTTTATCTGCAGAAGATATTGGTGATTTACCCGCGCTGTCAATTGGTGAAGCGCTTGAGTCGATTACCGGTGCCGCATCTCATCGTGAAAACGGGGGCGCTACCGAAATCACCATTCGTGGTTTAGGCCCATTTTTAAGCGCAACCCATATTAATGGCCGTGAAGCTACCAATGGTAGTGGTGATCGCTCGGTTAACTTTTCACAGTTTCCATCAGAGCTTGTAAAAAAGGTCGCTATTTACAAAACCCAAGATGCTTCAATGATTGAAGGTGGCGTAGCCGGTGTGATAGCACTTGAAACGATTGCCCCGCTAGATTACGGCAAGCAACGCGTACAAGGCGAAGTTAAACTAAATTACAATCCAGATGAAAGTAATGTAGAAAACTCACTGCAAAGTGATACAGGTTATCGTGGTACGTTTAGTTATGTTGACCAATTTGAGTTTGCCGATGGCCAAGCAGTGGGTGTGTCTTTTGGTGTGCAGCGCCAAGATATTAGCCAACCAGAAGCAGAGTACAGAAGCTCAAGCCCATCGGGCTCTTCACTTTGGGCATGTTTAAATGACCCAACTAATACGAATGAAGGCTTTTACAGAAGCAGCGCAGGTGATTGTGAAGACCAAGTAAGTGGCAGTAACAATCAAGGTTATCAAACAAACATCGACCCAGAAACAGGCAAAGCCGAAAGCGATGGCACTCCATATGCATGGACAGGTAGTAGCCGCAGCTATCGTCAAAATGAAACCTCAGATGAGCGTGATGCTGTATTTATTGCAATGCAATACCAGCCGTCGTCTGAGTGGGATGTTAACTTTGATGCACAAATCTCTGACAGAACACAAAGAGAAGCACGCCACGATTTAATTTTTTTACAAAAACGTGCAACACCTGGTTTAACAGGCCCAACGCTTGTTACTAACGATGTAGGCGGAATTTTACATTGGGAAGGTGAAGAACGTATTGAATCGGCGGGCGAGCAATTCTCACGTGAAGAAAACTACCAAGGTTATGGTATTAATATTGAGCACACGGTAACCGACCGTCTTACTGTAAATCTTGATTTAGCGTATTCAAAAACTGAGCGTGAAGAGCTACAAATTTCTAACCGTGGTAGAACCGCAGACCGTAATTTGTTTAGTTGGGATATGGGCGATGAAATTCCTCACTTCACGTTAACGGACTTTGATGTAACTGATATCTCTAACTTTACAGATAGCTTACGTACACGTTTAGACCGTGAAAATGTTCGCGAAAACGTTGTTAAATCGGCGCGTATTGATTTTGACTACGCGTTAGAGGGCGATATATTTACCAGTATTGAAGGGGGTATTAGAGCCTCAGAGCTAAGCTTTATACAGTTTGGTGGTAGCCAAGGTAATGGGTCTCGTACTGAGTACACGATAGGCGATGACTCAGCATTGGAGATACTTCAGGGCTGTCAAATTGACTTCCCAGAATCTGACTTTTTATCTAGCGTATCGGATGGCAACTTAGTAACAAATGTAGACAGTAGCGGTAATGTAATAAGCTCTGGGACAGGTTCTTCGTGGGCGACCTACGATAACGTGTGTTTCTCTCAAGCTGTAGCGGCTACAGACGCTGATTATACAGGTGAATTTGGTTACCCTGATGTTGAGTACGAAAATGCCGGTACCATAGATGTTACTGAAAAAACCACCTCAGTGTACTTAATGGCAAACTACGACACTGAAGTATTTGGTAAGTTTATTCGTGGTAACTTCGGCCTGCGTATTGTTGATACTGATGTAACCTCAGTAGGCTTTAGAACAAATTACACTGTAGATGTAGATGAAACTACAGGCGCTGTAACCCTCGATGTAGGGAATTCACTAGAAAGAACCGAAAGCGGCGGTGGTTATACTAAATACTTACCAAGCTTTAACTTAGTAGTTGATTACAGTGAAGACATTTTACTGCGCGCGGGTATTTACCGTGGTATGTCACGTGCTGACCCATCTGATTTAGGCTATGATCGCGACTTTGTAACAGACGATCAATCTGTTGCGCTATCGCTTTCTGACTTATTAACCGTAGATGGTTCAGGTAACCCTGATACTCAACCATTAATGTCATGGAACTACGACTTAGCCTTTGAATGGTACCCTAATGAAGATTCTATTTTAGCGCTAAGCCTATACTACAAACAGTTCCAAGGTGGCTTCCAGCAACAAACTGTAATTGAAGACTATGTGGTTGGCGGTGAAACAGTATCACTACCAGTGACAAATTCGGTAACAACCGATAATGATAGCGATATACTGGGTTTAGAAGCGTCGTTCTCGTACCGCTGGGATAATGGTATTGGTGTAAAATTTGGCTATAACTTTGCAGATACTGACTTTGAGTTTGAAGATAGCCTATATGGCGATACATACGTTACCGACCTAGATGGCAATACTACTCAATTAACTGCCGGTATTATTGAACCTGGTTCGGTGCCGGGGTTCTCAGAGCATGTATTTAGCAGCCAACTGTATTACCAAATTGGTGACTTTGATACGGCCATTATTTATAAATACCGTAGTGAATACTTCCAACCATATACCAGTAATGGTACCCGCTTACGTTATGTTGATGCCGTAGGTGTATGGGAAATGCGTGCATCGTATAAAATTAACGAGCACTTTAGAGTTAAAGCTGAAGCCATTAACTTGTTTAGCGCACCTAAGTCACAAGACTTCTTTGTCGAAGATAACCTAGGTGAAGTAAACGATTACGGCCCACGTTTATTCTTAGGAATGAGCTTTAAGCTATAACACAATAACCAGTGATCCCCACTTTAAAGCCCAATTAGCGTATGCCGCTAATTGGGTTTTTTTGTATGTGCGTGTGGGCTATTAACCCTAAGCTTTTTGAATCGCGGCGCACTCTCTTAACTAAATCTTGGTTAAACCTTTTTACCTAAAGCGCAGCATTACTAAACTCAGTGTTAGTAACGCTGCGTTATTGGCAAGCGAATTAGTTAGTCAAAAGTTTACTATCTTTATCTTGGTTGACCAATTAATTCGGTAAAAGCGGCTAAATATAAAAATAACGCGGTATATATAAAAAAAATATATCGGGGAGATTGAGGGAGTTTTAATCTATCTTTGTGTGTTATTTAACCTTAATTGAGATTTAAAAGCACATTAAATACAAGTGGTTATATTATGGTCAGTAATAAAAGTATTTTTGTCATGCCGAATTGGCTTTTATTGGTAATGACAGTTTTTGCTTTTTTTACAAAAAATGGTTTACCAATAGGTTGACCTTTGGTGCTTTTGCTGTAAATATTAAGTTAACCATTTAGATAAATGGTAAGGCGTTTAATAAAAAATATATAGCGAGTTACACATAGCACTGACACACACAGGAAAAACTATGAATCACAAGTTATCAAAAATTACGCTAGCAGTTATATCTGCCACAGCATTAAACCTTTCTATGTCCACACACGCACAGGAAGCCAAGCCAATTGCAGAAGATGATGTAGAGATCATCGAAGTATCTGGCATTCGTCAATCACTTACTAATGCACTTGCTGAAAAGCGCTCTGCAGATAGCCTAGTTGAAATTATTCAGTCAGAAGATATTGGTAAATTACCCGATCAAAACCTCGCTGAAGTATTAGAAAACGTAACGGGTATTCAAATTACACGTCAAGCGGGTGTAGGCACAGGTGTACAAATTCGTGGTACCGATGCTAACCGTACCGAAATTAACGGTGTATCAACGGTGGGCTCAGGCTCTGGTCGAAGTGGTATTAGCTTTGAAGATGTATCAGCGTCAATTATTTCAAGTTTAGAGGTAATAAAGTCGCCTGAAGCGAAAACAATAGAGGGCTCTGTAGGCGGTACTATTAACCTTAAAACGATTCGCCCACTGCATTTAGGTGAGCAGCTAGCCACTATTAGAGTGCAAGGTGAGCACAGTAGCTTAAGCACTGATAGCGGTTTGCAACCACGTTTTTCGGGAACTTTTGCTGATAACTGGGAAGGTGATTACGGTAAATTTGGTGTGTTAGTGAGCGGCAGCTACGCAGAGCAAGATGTAACGGCGTTTCGTCCACGTGCTGATAGAGATAACATTATCACTGCAGATAGTGGTGTAGCCAGCGCTCAGTCTTTTGACTTTTTACCGATTCAATTTTTTGTACAAGATTACGATAACTACGAATACGAAACTAAAAACTTTGTAGGTACCATTGAATGGGCGCCAAACGACAACACAAAGTTTTATTTTGATGCTGTGGTTAACGATCAAGAACGTCGCCAAGAAAGTTCTCGTGTACAGGCCTCTGGTGTAAGTGCGCTTAATGATATTTCGGTTCCTGATGAATTTGAAACCGTAAACTTAGGCTCACTTGGCGGTACCAACCTTGGGTCTATTCAAGCGGCCTTACGCGGTGTCATTCCGGTTAATTTAGAAAACGATGATGACGATCCTAACCTTCGTTTTTCAAGTGATACAAACTCGCGTGTTACCGACAGTAATATTTTTAGACTCGGTGGCGAATGGCAAGGCGATAAGTGGTTTGTTAGTGCTGAAATTGCATCATCATCTTCAGATACAACTACGCCTAGCTTTAATACAACGCTTAACTTTATTAACCCTAATGTGCCGTTAGATGCTGGTGGCGGTAATGATAATAGTGTGCCGTTTGAGTATGACTTATCAGGTGGCGCATTGGCATTTGGTATTGCAGAGGGGGCAGAGTACGCGCCAACGGTTGAACAACTACTAGACCCTGCAAATGTAGTGCTACGTGATGTAAATATTGGTCAAGATACCGTTGAAAACTCTGAAGATGCGTTCCGTATTGATTCAACCTATTACACAGACTCAATTGTAACCTCTATTGATTTTGGTTACCGCTACAGTAAATCACAAAGCAAACAAAACGAAATTACCTCAAGCATTGGTTTAAGAACCATGGCTGATAGCCCGTCGGGTGATTTATTTGCCGACTTATTAGTGGCAGGCCCAGATAACTTTAACGAAGCTGATGGCCGCTCGTTATACATAGGCGACTTTTTACTTATTGATCCAGAGCTTGTGGCCTCAGACCCTGATGCGGTACTTGCCACATTACAAGCAGCGATGACTGCGCACGGTTCAAGCAAAACATTAAATGCACCTACTTCAAGTTCTGCAGGTTTTTTTGATATAGAAGAAACCACCCATGCGCTATATGCACAAGCTAACTTTGAGTACGAAATGGTGCGCGGTAACATTGGTGTGCGTTACATTCAAACAGACGTAGAGTCTACGGGTAACTCAGTTACTCAAGATGGTAGTGGTAATGAACTGGTAACGCGTATTACCAATGAATCAGACTATGACTTTATTTTACCTCGTTTAAACCTTGTGGCTGATGTATCAGAAGATGTACTTGTACGCTTTGGTGTTGGTAAAGATATTCGTCGCCCTGATTATAACGACCTATCAACATCTATTACTTACAGCACAAGTCCAAATGACGAAGTTGAATTTGGTAACCCAGCACTGAAACCTGAAGAAGTACTGTCTTACGATTTATCGGCAGAGTGGTATTTTGCAGAGGCAAGTGTATTTAGCGTAGGTATTTTTCATAAAACACGTAAAGACTTACACGTAAATCAGTTAACCTCGCCAGTTGAAGACCCTGTAACAGGGTATCGCGACTTAACAGATCCATGTGAAGGCGGCGGTATATTTAACCCCATTGCAGATATAAACGTATTTGGCCCTGAGAATGGCCGTGGCGTATGTGTTGGTACAGAAACAAAAGTAAACGATAGTGGTGAAACTACCCAAAAAGGGATTGAGTTTGCCTTTCAATATGACCTATCAGGCTTTGAAAAAGACCTAGGGTGGGCATCTGGTTTTGGTGTGCTAGCTAACTATACAATTCAAGAGTTCTCAGGTGGTGAAACCGAAAATTCAGCAACCTCAAGAGCAAGTAATGTATTTGCAGCAACCACCGGTACGCCAGGTATTGAAGTAAGTGAAATTCAAGGCTTACTTAACCTTTCTGAAAACGCGTATAACTTTACGCTGTACTACGAAAAATTTGGCCTATCAGCACGTATGCGTTACACGTGGCGTGAAGGGTATCGTTCAAATGACTTTGGTAGTACGTCTAGCTTCCCTTGGGGTTTCCCAGTGGTACAGGAAGACCGTGGCCAGCTTAATGCAAGTATTAGCTACGATGTGAACGAGCAACTTAATATTGGCTTAGAGGCTGTAAATATTACTGAATCTGAAATTAGCCAATCATGTGTAAACGAAAGCGCACTATTGTGTTTCCAAGGTTTAACTGACCGTCGTATTACACTGGGTGCAAGTTACCGTTTTTAAAAAGTATGTTGAGAGTGTGTAGCCTTTGAACGGGCACGCAAAAGCGAGCCACATGGCTTGCTTTTTTTTGACCTTAATTTAGCGGCATTTAGGTGGTTAATAAAGGGCCGTGGTTCTTTGTGTTGGGGATAAAAATGTACCTGTTTGCAAAAAATAAAGTGTGTGTTGTATTACTTGTTGGTTGTAGCGCATTCCCGTGTGGCTTACATCAAGGGTAATAAAATCACGCATATTAGTAGGGCGTGTTGGTATTTGATGGTTGAATTTGCAGCAGTATGTTTGGTTTTTAGGCAAGGCAGAGCCTGTGAAGTGTGGTTATTCCCCATAAATAGGCGATAACGCTGCATAAATGCCAAACGTGCGCTGCCCTTTGGGTTCTGCCTAGGGGCGATAAACTCTTTGTTGCCTACATGGATGTAGGTAAGGGGCGTGAGCAGGACGCGGAAGCTTTACTTGGTTTTTACTTATTCTTACAGGGATGTAAGTCATTAGAATAACGCAGGAGCAGTTATCGAGCCCACTAGGTTACAAACCTCGCGCCGCGATTTAATCGCCCCTAGATTGAACAAATTTCAATCCGCAAAAATCAACACGCCCTCAGTTTGGTTGATGCTACAGACACCAAGCCATCGTTTTTACCTGTAAAATAATGCTGTGTCAGGGGGGATGCTTTAGTACCGGCTATTACGCCTAAATCAATGTCCAGCTCATTTATGGTGTTGGCCAAACTCTTACTGCCTGTAATTAAAGATTGGCTTACACCGCCGGCTATATGCATTAACCATGAACCATTTAAATGATTAGCTAATTCGCTGCCTTTGTTAGGCGTACCAATTAACACGACATTTCCAAGTGTATTACCATTAAAAACCCGGAGGTTATTTTGCAAGTAGGCTCTAATAACTAAGCCACCTAGGGAGTGCCCTACAAAATGTACTTTACTCGCGTTAGCAATACAGGCATTAATTTGTGTGGTTGTTTGCGTAAACACAGCCTCAACACTTTGCCCTAAAGAGGCGTAATTTAGGCTGCATACCTTATAATGTGCACGTTTAAGCTGCTGGGCAAAATATCGCATTGCCCAATCGCTTCTGCCTAACCCATGGGCAAGTACTACCAGCTCATCATTAGGTTTATACTGCACAGGAGGATTATTGGTACTTTTACAGCCGGTTAGGAAAAGTAAAAGTATTAGGCCGATTACTAATGGTTTTTTCATTACTTTTACACCCTACACACGTTCGCTATTAGTAATTATATTGTCCATTTAAAAGCAGTGTGCTGCTCAGTAACCGCCCATAATTTGCTAAGTACAGGCTGATCTAAAGCAAACGCCTCAAGTTTGCATGTTCCTACGGGGCCGCTCCAATTCCATCTTCCTGATGGGCCATAATACGCACGTTGTTTTAGGTTATGCTCGGTGGCACACATAACCTCAGGGTATGCACCTTGCTCTGCCGATTGCGCTAAGCCCATTTTTACTATTAGTGACCAGGTAAATCGGGTTGCAAAGTTAACATTATCGCCAATAAGAGAGGTATTAGCTGCACCTGGGTGACACACAAACACCTGCACATTTTTATTGGCGGCGGCTATTTTATTTTGCAGCTCATAAGCAAACATCATTTGTGCAAGTTTACTGTGGCAGTAGGTCTTATTTGGGTGGTAGTTTTTATTCCAATTCATGTCATCAAATTGAATCGTTTTAAGCCCCATTTTGTAGCCTTCACTGGCCACTACAACAATACGCCCGCTAGATTGCTCTATTTTATTAAATAGCAAACCACACAGTAAAAAGTGCCCATAGTGGTTAACCCCTAACTGACTTTCAAAGCCGTCTTTAGTAAATTGCTGAGTCGCGACCTGCGCAATAGCGCCGTTACAAATAAGTGCATCTATGTGTGGCACAGTTTGTAATACCTCGTTGGCTGCATGGCGTACTGATGCAAGCTCTGCTAGGTCCATTTTTATAAAGCTCACATCGGTACTATTGCCAAACTCCTGTTTTAACTTAGCAATAGCTTCATCTGATTTTAAAGGGTTACGATTGAGCATAACTACTTTTGCGCCTTTAGCGAGTAATAGTCGGGTTGCTTCAAAGCCTGCGCCTGTATTTGCTCCCGTTATTAGATAGCATTTACCAACTAAAGAACTGAGTTGGTCGGGAGTCCAGCCAGAAGGGCCAAATGGGTTAGTTGCGCTCATTAGTTAAATTCCTATCAATAGTTAAGTATAAATATGCAGTACAGGGCTATGCATATTGCTCTAAAGTGCTTGTTAGGTAATATAACTCTCGCCACCAGGTGTAACTAGGCGATATCCTCTTTAAAATATGCCTATTTGTATCGCTGCATTGAGAATGTGTATCTACGATGCTAGATTGGATTTATTCTATATTTAAAAGGTATGGGTGAATGAGCAAACACCACATTAAGCAACTTATACAAAACAACCTGTCTTTTAACGAGGTAAAAAGCGATAAAAATTATACCCAAGGGCTAATAGAAACGGGTATTAAAGGTGTTCAGTTGTTTAAAGTAACGCATGCTATGCGCTGTGCACCTGCGGTATACGAGCCGTGTATTGTTGCTATAGTCAGTGGCGCTAAAGAAGCCATACTCGATGGTAAGCATTTTATATACGATGAAAATAATTATATGTGCTGCCCTATGTCTATGCCGGTAGAAGCGGGTACACCCACGGCTTCACCTGAGAACCCCTTGCTAGGCGTTGGTATGACTCCCACTGTCAAGTTAAACGCACTGATCCCTGCCTAACTTTTTAAGCCATAATTACTTTAGCTCGAATTAGAGCGAGTTAATACATAGGATGAAGCAAGTAATGTCGTCGGT
>NZ_JAQREZ010000054.1:0-26313 GCF_028598715.1 Pseudoalteromonas sp. GABNS16E | reverse complement strand
TAAATGCGGTGTCTAAAGCTGTTTTAATATTCATAAAAAATCCGATGGCAAATGCTCATCGGATTCTTACATCTATAAAAGATCGGTCAACCGATCATTAAAATATCTCTTAACTGATCGGCATTAGCCAAATGGCGCCTTAATACAAGTTAAATAACCTAAACTCTGGTTAAAATATTTTTGCCCTATGGCAAATAAATTTAACGCTGTTAGCGCTAAAAATGTCTGCTGAGTGGCTTTTCTAAATAAGGCTCAGGTTAATTAGGTTATTAGTCGTGCGTAGCTTCGCTTACACCCGCTCGGTTTAATAAATACTGAGTAAGCATAGGAACAGGGCGACCCGTTGCGCCTTTTTTAGCGCCACTGCGCCACGCGGTACCGGCTACGTCTAAGTGAGCCCAGTTATACTTTTTAGTAAACTTAGATAAGAAACACGCTGCGGTAATAGTACCAGCAGAGCGCCCACCTAAGTTTGTAAAATCGGCAAATGGGCTATCGAGTTGATCTTGATAGTCATCCCACAGTGGTAACTGCCATGCACGGTCGCCACTTTGCTCAGACGCCTTTAATAAATCATGCGCAAGTGGGTTGTGGTTTGACAGTAAACCTGTTGCGTGTGCACCAAGGGCAACAATACATGCGCCTGTTAGTGTTGCTACGTCAATTACTGTATCTGGGTCAAAACGCTCAACGTAAGTTAACGCATCACATAATACTAATCGGCCTTCGGCATCAGTATTAAGCACTTCAACGGTTTGCCCCGACATGGTTGTTAAAATATCGCCAGGGCGATACGCGTTAGAGCTTGGCATGTTTTCACAGCCGGCTAAAACGCCAATTACGTTAATAGGTAGCTGCATTTGTGCCAGTGCGCGCATAGCGCCAATTACACCGGCTGCGCCGCCCATGTCGTATTTCATTTCATCCATGGCTTCGCCTGGCTTAATTGAAATACCGCCTGAGTCAAACGTTAAGCCTTTACCTACTAGCACAATAGGCGCTTGCTCATCGCTTGCACCTTTGTAGTTAATAACCGACATAACCGATTCGTTATCACTGCCGCGACCAACTGCTAAGTACGAGTTCATACCTAGCTCGGCCATTTTTTCTTCGCCAATAATATCAACGGTGATGTTGTCAAAATTGCTAGCCAGCTCTTGCGCTTGTTCGCCTAAATAAGCAGGGTTACAAATATTAGGTGGCATGTTGGCTACGTCTTTACATAGCTTACTACCTGCGGCAATGGCTAAGCCATGCTCAATAGCGCTTTCACCAATGGTCAGCTCGCGACGCGTTGGTACGTTAAACACAATTTTACGAAGTGGACGACGAGGGTCTACTTTTTTGCTTTTTAGCTGGTTAAATGTGTATAGACAATCTTGTGTTGTTTCTACCGCTTGGCGAACCTTCCAGTAGGTATCACGACCTTTAACGTGTTGCTCTGTTAAAAAGCACACCGCTTCCATTGAGCCGGTTTCGTTTAAGGTATTAATTGTTTTAGAAATTATTTGCTTATATTGCTTATCATCAAGCTCGCGCTCTTTACCACAGCCAACAAGCAATACGCGCTCGCTTAAAACGTTAGGTACATGATGCAATAATAAAACTTGCCCCGGCTTACCTTCTAGGTCGCCACGGCGTAGTAAATTTGAGATATAACCATCGCTGATTTTATCGAGTTGTTCACCAATGGGGGATAACCTACGTGGTTCGTAAACGCCAACGACAATACACGCGCTGCGTTGTTTTTCTGGGCTACCACTTTTTACGTTAAATTCCATTGTTACTCCTGGTTGTGAGTCATATACGTTATTAATTGGGGCTAAAAAAATAAAATCTAGTCTTCGCTACGCAACTTATGTAGAGATAATCTTAATTTTAGCTGATTTTTTCTGACTCTTACTGTGTAATTGAACTTTATATGTTTAAGGGCTACTAATGCAACAATATATCGTGCACTTAGGTAGGATAATTAATTTTGTTAGCTTATAATAACGACTTATTTACCAGATAAAACTGGGTAAAATAGCTACTTTATTATCAAATTATCACTATTGTAGTGAAATTCTATGTTTAACAGGGGCGAGCATTGCTTATTTTTCGTTATTTGACCGCTGAGGTTTTAAAATCGCAGGTCGCCGTATTTTTAACTTTAATGACCATTTTTGTGTCACAAAAGTTTGTGGTTATTTTAGGAGATGCCTCTGAAGGGAGCATTCCTGCCAAATTAGTATTATCGATGATTGCGCTTAAACTGCCGCAATTAGCTTCGCTGATCCTGCCATTGAGTATATTTTTGGGCATTATTTTAGCCTACAGCCGCATTTACGCCGACAGCGAAATGACCGTTCTTAAAGCCTGTGGGGTGAGTGAATGGTATGTGGTACGCGTTACTTTAATTTCGAGTGTGGGTTTGGCTATATTAGCAGCCTCTCTTACCATGTACCTTGCGCCGTGGGCGAGTGAGCAAGAGTACCAATTAAAAGAGCAAGCCAAAGCCGATGCGGGTTTATCTGCGTTAAGGGCTGGGCGGTTTCAACAAACCGGTAATGAAAAAGCCGTGGTGTTTATTCATAACATTGAAAACGGCGGTAAAGAGCTTAACAAAGTATTTGTAGCGCAGCTGCCCGATACCGAAAAAGATGACCTTGCACGTTTAGTGTATGCCGAACAAGGTGTGGTGGTAGAGGCAATAAACGGTGAGCAACAATTAGTGCTAACTGATGGCAAACGCTACGAAACCGATGGCAAAACACCGGCCCTTAATTTAACGCAGTTTGATGGCTACAGCGTACAAATACGCGAGCAAGAAATAGAGCATCAGCGCCGTAAATTAGAAGCAATACCTACTAATCAACTATTGCCACTCAATACCTCTGAATCTATAGCCCAGTGGCAGTGGCGTATTGCAATACCGCTTTCTATTCCGTTACTAACGTTAATAGCAGTACCGCTAAGTGTGGTTAATCCTCGCCAAGGTAAGTTTGCTAAATTAGTGCCAGCCATTAGCTTGTACTTAGGTTATTTTATCTTACTCAATGCTGCAAAATTCGCCGTAGAAGATGGCAAAATACCGCCTTCAATTGGTTTGTGGTGGATTCACTTAAGCGCTTTATTTATAGGTAGTTTATTAATTATAAAAGGTCGCCCTTTGGGCGCCTGGCTTAAAGCCGTTGTAACAAAACGGGAGTTAAGCGCATGATGAAAACACTCGATTGGTACTTAGGCCGCAGCATTTTACAAACCACCGGATTTGCTTTGTTGGTGCTAGTAGGGATTAGTACATTAATTAAGTTTATTGATCAGCTAAAGTCGGTTGGTCGTGGCAGTTACGATTTAATGACCGCAACGCTTTACACTTTTTACAGTATGCCGGGCGATTTAGTTATATTCTTCCCGATGGCCGCGCTTATTGGTGGCTTAACAGGCTTAGGTGCACTGGCTTCAAACAGTGAGCTGGTGGTAATGCAAGCTGCGGGTATGTCGCGCTTGCAAATTATAGGCTCGGTAATGAAAACCGCCGTGTTTATGGCTGTATGTATGATGGCTCTTGGTGAGTGGGGCGCACCAGAGGCGCAACAACACGCCAAAGAAATGCGTAATCAGGCAATTTATGGCGGCGATGTATTCAATGCACAAAAAGGCGTATGGGCTAAAGATGGCAACAACTTTATTAATATTGAAGATGTAGATCAAAACGGCCGTTTAAACGGTGTGCACATGTATCAATTTGATAAGTCACTCGATTTAACTCAAATAACCAAAGCTAAAGTGGCCATTGGTCGTGATGAAGGTTGGTTATTACGCGATGTAAACAAGGTTCATATTAGTGATGAGCAAATAAGCAGTGAACACATTGATGAAGAGTTTTACCCTTCGCAATTAACGGGCGAAAAGCTTGGTGTTGTATCGGTAAAGCCTGAGTCGCTTTCCTTTACAGGGCTTTGGTCGTACTTAGGGTATTTACAGCAAAATGAGCAAGATACCAGCACCTATGAGCTGGCCTTGTGGCGTAAGCTAATGCAGCCAGTGTCTGTTGCCGTAATGCTACTGGTTGCACTGTCGTTTATATTTGGCCCGTTACGTACCGTTACTATGGGTGCGCGTATCATTATGGGGGTAGTAACGGGAATTGTATTTCACTTAATAAATGAGATATTTGGCCCTGTGGTAATGGTTTATCAAATACCCGCTATTATAGGCGCGGTACTGCCAAGTATACTATTTATAGGCTTTGCTACGTACATGATGAATAAGCGGGTATAGCCGTTATAAGCGCTTATTTAATACTAAAAAAGGTGGCCTATGGTCACCTTTTTTGTTTTTATAACGCGTTATTCAAAAACTAATACCAATCAGCTTAATTAAGTGATCAAGTTGAGGCTGGAAAAACGTGTTGATAGCTAGGCAAAAAATCGCTATTTAGTTGCTCTCGGCAGTTGCTCCTGCATTGCTCTACCTTCTGCATCCATGCAGCCGTAAATGAGAATTTTTTAACGCAGGTAGCGACAAGTTAGCCCAGCAAAATAATTAAGTATTATTGCGCATTGGTATAAATGGGTATTAATCTAGCTCGCGGTAAATACGTTTGTTTTCTTCTTTTGTAAGAGTAATTACCTCAGTTTTTGAGATATAGTCTTGCAGCGCTTTTTTGTTTTTAAAATCAATTAATACCACAAGATTACCTAAACCAAGCAGGGCACTTAGGCTGCGAACAATAGACTGCGGCCAACTAATTAAGCTTCCTTCACTAGTTTGTACTTTTAAACGCCATGCGCGCATGCCAATAGTTTGCCCGCTTTTAGTCCAAAAATAGCCAAAAAATACTAAAGTAACAATAACAAGTAAGGCACTTCGAATACTCGACAGCAGCAGTGACTCTTGAATAAGTGCCGATACATCTTCAGCACCATTTAAACTAATAACATCAAGTGAAATAAGCCCTTGTACGGCAAACAAATAGAGCACAACCGTTAACATAGCAAACGCAATAATAGCTAACGTATCATAAACTAACGACGCAAAACGACGCCAAAAACCAGCTCGTGGAAACTCACCCGACATAAATACACTCTCACTGTTAATATGCGCGCTAGTTTAGCAAAAAAGCTCACAAATACTAAGCGCTATAGTTCAGTGATATACCTTGGCGTTACTATTAGCTGTATTTAATACTTCAACCAGTAAACGACATTTTGCACAGGCTGTCTAAATGTTAAGCGGTTGATCAGGCTAATGTCATAAAACGCTTGCTGCCACCCCTATTGTTTGTATAATGCTTGGCATAGAGACGAAGGCACATAAATAATCCTGAGCTCTAAAGTGGTTTTTCTTTATCTTCTCGTGTTTAGAAGGTTAAAGAAAAATGACGCCAGCGTGATGAAATTGGTATACATGGGGGATTCAAAATCCCCTGCCGAAAGGCGTGCCGGTTCGAGCCCGGCCGCTGGTACCACTTTTTATGACCCTAACCAAATTGGTTAGGGTTTTTTTATGTCTGAAATTAATTTTTATTTTTGTTTTATGTGTATTTGTTCTTAATTATCAGATAGTAAGTTACGGCATTTAGTTGTAGCCCAAGAAATGGGCATTAAATGGAAAAAAGGAAAAGTAATGAAAAAGGTAGTTGGTTTATTAGTTGCAACAATGGCGCTTTCTGGTTGTACTCACCGCATTGGAGATTTTACCGTTGCTTCAACAAAAAATATGAATCACACAAATAGTAATCATAGAGTTGATTACAACGAGCGAGTAACAGGAAAGGATGTTAAACATACAGTATTGATTTTCCCTACAGGCAGAAGCAATATGAAAGAAGCTATGGATAACGCCATTGAAAAAGCACCTGCAGCAGTTGGTCTTTCAAATGTAACAGTAAAAATTATTGATTGGTACATACCACTTATTTACGGACAAAGATATTACGAGATTGAAGGGAACCCAATTTACGAAGTAAAAGAAGAAAAGGCTAATTGATAGCTAAATAAACTTTATATGCCATGATAATTTATCATGGCATTTTTATTTAAAGGGCAATAAATTTCGACTAATAAACCTTACTTATTTTCTAAAAACGCGATGAACTCTCCAGCCGATACATACCAAATATCATCTTTATTTGAGATTGTTTGAACGAGCTTTTCGGCGTAATCCCAGTTGTTATTTACTGTGTTTTAATCAAATTCCCACGAATGGCCCCAAATCATCATTACAGTGAGCTTATTGCTTTTAAGCGCAATATATTGCTCTATTAATGGCATTGCTTTTGAGTGGTGAGCGGTTGGGTTCCATGCCATGTAGTTGGTAGGGAGCTCAAAATTAAGAGTGTCGTTTACTGTTCGGGCATTAGTAAAGCCCGCTTGCTTTACTAATTTCATAGCGGTTTTATCGTAAGAGCCTAAAGGGTATGCAAAAGACTGTAAGGGGCTGCCTTTTAAGGGCGATAAAATGTGCTTATCGCGGGCTAATTGAAATTTTAATTCTGCTGTATCTAAGCCTGCAAAGCCCGGATGTGAGTAACTATGGCTTGCTATTTCATGGCCTTTATAAAGTGTTTTAACTTCACTTTGCTTTATATATTCGCCTTCTTTACCGGTAAAGGCTTTCATCCACGGTAGCTTTTTAGCAAATAAACCTGAGTTTAAGTTAAACGTACCAACAACCTGGTACTTATTAAATAGTTCCACGAGCTTTTTGTCTTGTATAACGCCATCATCGTAGCTAAAAATAACGGCTTTAGTGGCACCGTTAGGGTAGCTTTTTACAGGTGCTTTACTGGCTGCACACGTAAAGCTTGCCGTCATTAATATAGCAATTAATAAACTCTTCATTTTAAGGTTTTCATTATTGGTGCAAGTTGTTTAGCCCAAAGGTCATAGCCTGCCTTGTTTAAATGGGTGCCATCGGTCGTGAGCGTTTCATTAAGCGTGCCATGAGGGCCTAAAAATACGGGGTGTAAGTCTATATAGGTAAAGTTTGCGTGCTCAATTGCTTTAATTTGGTGGTTAACTGTTTGCGCCATTTGCGTAATAAAATTGCGATGATCGGGCAAAATACTTTGTACATAAATTTGTGTATTTGGGAGTGAGCCATTGAGCTGAGTCACTATTTTTTCGATATTTTCACTCACCGACGCTAAGTCTTTAACTTGCTTTATATAATGGTAATTAAAAATATCGTTTACACCAATTTTTAAAAATATAGCTTTAGGCGGGGCTGCTTTTAATTCGTTTAAACGCGCTAAAACACCGTAGGTCATATCGCCACTAATACCGCGGTTTCTTACGCGTAGGTCGTTAAACCGTATGCTCCAATTTAGCCCTTGCTCTGTAATGCTATCGCCAATAAATACAATATCGCCTTTGCGTAAAGGTTGTAGCTTAAAATGGGCTATACGCTCAGCATAGTGGTTTTTTAGCCATTGCGATTGAAAAGGAATTGCCTTTTCGGCATTAGCTTTAAAGCTTATTAATACAGCACCTATAATTAATGTGCCAAGTAGAAAAGTGATGTGTTGGAGTGTGTAATTACTTGGTTTATAACTCATAAAAACCTGCGCTTATAGACATACTAACTTAGCAATGTATCTATAAACGCCGGTTTTTGATACGTGTTGCATTCGTATTCAGACTTAGTTTTTAACCACCCTTTTTATTAAGCCTAATAGTTTAGCAATCCCTAAAGTAAGTAACATAGGTACGCCTATTAAAATAAGCTCTTTTACAAAGGGTAAAATGTACATCAAAATAGGGGCTATTTTCGGCTTTTCACCCTCAGCTGCACCGTGGGAGTATCCCTGCTGATTTATTTGTGCGGCCCAGTCGGTGAGCTCTAAACTAACCAGTAAAAGGCTCACTAAAACAGATACAACTAACACAATGCTGGTGCGGGTTTTCCACTGTTGTTTTAGGTGCTTCATTATTTAGCCTCCTTGGCAAACATGCGTTTAGTCAATTTTACTATCCAAGAAAAATTAAGCGCTAAATGCACACCTAGCATGGGCATAATAAAGGTGGCTGAATCGTGATGTATTTTCGACCAAAAGTCTTGAATGTTTAAACTAATATTAAGTGCGGGTAGTAGAGCCACCGACACTAAAAAGCCGCTTACAAATACTAATAACATCATTAAATAAAGTAGGTAATCCCACACTATATTAAAGCGCTCACGTGCTGTTATATTGGCAAATAAACGGCCAAAACTGCGTGTTACCCAATCCCAGTGCAGTAGTAAGTGAATAACAAAAGGGATAATAAAAAATAGGCTAAACCATTCGTGTAAAGGGATGCCAGTGGCTTGAGGTGCACTTACTAGCATAAAGCTAGTAAGCAGTAAGGTGTCCATTACATAACGGAACTTTTGTAAGTTTTGTTTCCAATCAGACATTATTGACCCTGAAATAATTTATTTATAATACCAATCCGCATAATTAAGTGAACTATTTTGAGGATGGAAAAACGTGTTGATAGCAAGGCAAAAAATTCGCTATTTAGTTGTTCTCGGCAATTGCTCCTGCATTGCTCTATCTTCTGCATCCATGCAGTCGTAAATGAGAGTTTTTTAACGCAGATAGCGACACGTTTAGCCCCTAAAAATGATTAAGTATTATTGCGGATTGGTATGGTTGACGCTATTTAAGGTACGCCCCCCTTAAACAGCAAAAGGCTCAATAAAATATTGAGCCTTAAATCATGCGCAAGTTATTAAATTAAAAAACGTAAGACGCGCTTAATTTAACATTACGACCCGCTTCGTAATCTTGCACTGTGTCGCTTGAGTATGAAGCGTGAGAGTAATACGTTTTATCAAAAATATTCTCAACACCTAAGGTCATGCTTAGTGCTTCAAGCTGGCTTGGTAGCCACTGCATGCTGATGTTATGAACCTGATAACCCACTTTATGAATATCAGCACCGCTTGATACTGAGTCATCAGTTCTGTTAACTAGGCTGGTCCAGTTAAATTTCAAGTCGTATTTTGGTACTTCGTAGCCAAGGTTTAGTGAAATGCTATCACCTACTTCATAACGCAGTTGCTCGCCAGTCTCTAGTTGTTCAGAGTCTGACTTAGAGTAACTTAAACGCGCACTAAATAGCGCTTTACGCAGTGAAAGTGTTGATTCAAAACCATCTATATCGTAATCACCCGAGTTTTCATAGGTACCAATTGGGCGACCTTTACCAATTGCCCAGTTGTCTATGTAATCTTCAATACGGGTTTTAAACAGGTTTAATGAAAAACCAAATGAGTCTAAGCCCATAATGTTTTGATCTTTAAAGGCAAAACCAATGGCGTTATTAACACCGGTTTCTGCTTTTAGGTCTTTATCAAAGTTAGTACTGTAATCAACATAGCTTTCGCGCAAGCCAGGACCTTGAAACAGCTCTGTAGAGCTTGCGTTAACACTCCAATTTTCATTAATTAAGTATTTAGCCGCTAAACCAAACGTTAACTCGTTCCACGATTTATCTAACGAATCGTTAGTACCGGCTGAGTACATATCTACTTTAAAGTAGTTGTAACGCACGCCAGGGGTTACAAATAACTGATCGGTTACAGCGATTTCGTCTTCAATATAAATAGCGTGAGAGTCGGCAGTGTCTTTATTGGTTTGTACGTGGTTTTCGATACGTTTTGATACTTGCTCATACCCTTCGCCGCCGTAGCGTAATGTATGGTTAAAACCAGCAAGTGCAATTTTAGATGTTGCAAGGGCAGTGTAGCCCGTATGCTCAGAGTTACCCTCAGTTCCTAGTGCAATATAGCTTAGTTCGTTGCGATAAACGCTAGCGCGTAGGGTAATGGCATCGCCTTTATCTAGCTCGTAGGCAAGTGAAGTGCTGGTACGTGTGTAGTCAATATCTTCTGTTTGCGCGTCTGAATCTTCAGCAAAGCCAGCACCAAAGTTGGTTTTTATGTAGTAATCGCCTTCATCGTTATATCTGTCGTATGAGAACACTAAACGGTTACTCTCGTTTACATCCCAGCCGAGCTTGAAGATGCCATCTACCGTGCGGCCTTCGTTACCTGTAACTTCTTTACCATTGCCGTTTTCAAAGTTATTTCTGTCGGTGTAGGTGTAGTAGGCAAGGGTGTCTATGTTGTCGGTTAGCTGACCATATACTGCAGCAGAGCCACCTGCGTAATCATTAGTACCTAAGTTTGTGTATAAGCGCGCGCCAAAATCTTCACCTGGCTCTAATAAATCTTTAGCATCTTTGGTTTCAAAGGCTACACCACCAGAAAGGCCGCCAGTTAGCACTGAATTAGTCCCTACTTTTATATCTACTGCTTTTAAAATATCAGCATTAATAAGTAAGTTTCCTGAGTGGTGGAACATATTATTGTTTTGGCTAATACCATCAACAGTAATGTTGAGGTCTAAATCGTCAACACCACGAATATTAATACCTTGTACAATAGAGTGCGAGCCACCTACGTCAATACCAGCTTGGTCACGGAGTAAATCACTTAAATGGTTGGCTTGTTTTCTTTCAATATCGTCTTGTAATAGCGAGTCATTAGTAATTGTTGTGCCCCATACTTCAATGGTTTCAGAGGTATCAGGAGCTTGCTCTGCTAAGCTTATGAATGACATACCAGTACACAAAGTACCAATAACAACGTTAAGCGCGTGCTTATTAAATGGGAGCGTGTTTTTCATGGTGAGTATGTTTATCTAATTTTAATATTATTAAGAATGATTCGTGTTAAACCGCTCACTGCCGTAAATGGCAATTTAAAATACATACCCTACATGAATAACAGTTATTTAAACTTCAAATACTTTATTTTTTACAAGCTCTCTAAACCATTGACATACAGGGTCATTATGGTGGCGTTGATGCCAGTATAAAGCCACTTGTGCATACTCTGAGCTAAGCTCTGGGGGCGGGGTTCTGGCAACTACGTCATGCTGTTGGCACACATCTGCAGCAAAATGATTGGGCACATAAAATATTAAATCAGTGTTTTCAGCAATGCTGCCAATACTGTAAAAGTTTTTTAAGCGTATTGGCGTCGCTATATTATCAATGCCTAGCGCGGCAAAATTTTGTGCAATAGTTAATGCTTTTTCACCCTGAATTGATATTTGCCCAAAATTACAATCACGCAATAAATCAACGCTTAATTCTTGTTTAGCCAGCCTGTGGGAGCGAGCCATTACTAATTTAAACTCGCGCTCAAACAACGGCTGTTGATATAACTTACCCTCTGAATTAGCGGGCTTGTGGCCAGTAATCACAAAGTGCGTATCGCCTTTAAGCAAATCAGAAAACTGCGGCTTAGGTAGGGTGTCTATTTCAAGGGTGATATTAGGCGCTTGCTCGCGAACATCTTTAATTATTGTTTTTATAAATAAATGCATTTGCGGCGGTAGGCCAAACAGTTTAATGGTGGCTGTGCTGGTTATAGGGTCGAAGGTTTGCTTGTTAACCAGTGTTTCTACCATATTTAAAATAGAATTTAGGTCTTGCTGAATTGATTGCGCTTTTGGTGTTAGCTCATACCCTCCAGCCATTCTTATTAATAATTGATCGTCAAACAAGGAGCGCAATTTACTTAACGAGCGGCTTATAGAAGGTTGGCTCATGCCTAAAGTTAAGGCGGTATTGCTAATATGTTTTTCGTTTAAAAGCTGCTTTAAAATAATAAGAAGGTTTAGATCGAGCTGATTTAAATTCATAGTTAGGTTTGCAAGTTATCAGTATTTCAAGCCATTATCCTAGCACTTAAACCGAGCTTGGCGTAAATGTGTTTTTAATAAAAATAAGCCAGCACATCAAAATACACCGCTGTTAAAAAACAAAAACCAGCAATTAAGCTGGTTTTTGTAGGTTATGTGCGATTAGTTTTTTAAATCTATGGTGTATAGCGCAAAACCATTTTCGTCTGTTTTAAGTGGTGAGGTAGGCGCAACAGCAGGGAGTGTTTGTGCAATAGTAGCTACCTCATCAAGCGGTGATGTTCTAAACACAACGTTTAGCTCTGTGCTGGTGGTCACGGTGCTAAAGCGCCAGTTATTATCGGCCGAAGGGTCAATGCTGCCTGTGCTACTTTTAGCGGCTTCGCTAATAATGTAGCTACGCAGCACACCGCGGTTTTCATCTGGGCCTTCAAATGTTTCACGGCTAGTACCGTCAATCGCGGGGAAGATACCGCCGCCCGATGCACGATAGTTATTAGTTACAATTAAAAACTCTGCCTCTAAATCTATCGCTTCACCTTGGTATTGCAAGTTAGTAATGCGCGAATTGTTTTCACTTATTAATACGCCATCGTTGTCGTATCGTTTTGGCTGAGTGACGTCAATTTCAAAGGTAACGCCGTCAATAATGTCAAAGTTAAAAGTGGGAAAAGTGGTATCGAGTAGGTTTTGCTCAGCGCTGCTGTTTACATCAATCTGATTAAACTGACCCGCAGAGCGTTCAAGCCACTCTTTAACATCGCTACCTGTTACTTTTACCATACGAATAGTGTTTGGAAACACATACAAACTAACGGTATCTAGTAAGGTAATATCGCCTGCTTTTACATTGGTATAATCTTCAATACCATTGCGGCCAGCTCTAAAAGGGGCTGCTGCCGAAAGCACGGGTAAGCCATCAAGCTCAGTGCCTTGAATAAACGCTTTACCCCACGCTATTTGTGCATCTGATACTATTTGAATTGACGGGTCGTCTTGCACCAAAGCAAAAAAGCTATAAATTGGATTTGAAATTTCAGCAAATGGTTCGCTCACCCAATCAATCGTTGCTTGGTGTTCAAGCTCAATTGCGGCAGCTACATCGGTATCTACAGCAGCTAAATCAATAAAGTCGCCGTTTTCATCTGTACCACTAATGGCGCGGGTTTCTACTTTTGAGCTGGTTACTTCCCAGCCGCCTTCATCGTTTGGCTCAACAATTAAATCAATAACCCCTAAGTTATTGCCAAAAAAGCCAGGCATAACAGCCGGTACGCCATTAAGTTTACCGTTTACGTTATCAATACCCGCCGATTCATAGCCATCGTACGACGAATCACCCGGAAACAAACGGTGGTTATGACCAAACAATATGGCGTCTACGTCATCTACTTTAGACAGGTAAAGGGCCGTATTTTCAGCGAGGTCTTCTTGGGCGCTGGCTGTTAACCCAGAGTGCGGAATGGTAATGATAATATCGGCGCCTTGTGCTTTCATTTGTGGAATGAACTTTTCAGCAGTAGCAACAATATCTTTTGCAATGACCTTACCTTGTAAGTGCGCGCTATCCCATTGCATAATTTGCGGTGGGGTAAGGCCTAAGTAACCAATTTTAATTGTTTGTTCGTTGCCGTTTATATCAAATACGGTTTTATCTTGAAGGTAGTACGGGGTGTAACGGTTTTCATCGTTGCTGTCGTCATCATCACCATCATCAACGTATACATTGGCATTAATATACGGGAAGTCGGCACCACTTAATGTGGCATCTAAAAACTCTAAGCCAAAATTAAATTCATGGTTTCCTAAGTTAGCAACATCGTAATCAAGCAAGTTCATTGCTTTAAAGGCCACATGGGTTGCGCCATTTAAAATATCGTCTTTACGTACAATCGCTTCGTAATCGCCAAGCGGGCTGTTTTGAATTAAATCACCATTATCAACAAGTACACTGTTTTGCACTTCATTGCGGGCTTCTTTTATTAGGGTAGCGGTATTAACAAACCCTAAGGTTTCTGAGGGGGCTTGTGCAAAGTAATCGTAGTTAGATAAATACATGTGTATGTCGGTTGTTTCCATTACGCGCAAAGTAACCGGTGCAGGCTCTGGTGTTTCCACAACGACAGGATCGTTATTATCGTCATCATCAATGTCGCAGCCACTCAATGCGAGTGCAATAGTCAGTGCCAATGTTGATTTTAAAACGTGCTTTTTAGCGATTCGATTTTTCATGGTCATTCCGTGTAATTTAAAAAGAGTACAGTAAAAAAGATTTATTAAAGTATGATGAATTAAAATGTGAATCCATATTTACATTTTTAGGTGGTGCTATTACAGTAAACAGTGTTTTAGTATTACTTTCAAACTTGTACGCCTTAGCGCTCGTAGTAAAAAAATAAATTTAAAAATGGTGTAGGCTATAACTCAACAGCACTTCTCGATAACACTAAATTGGTTGTTGGGCTTCATTAAAATAATAAAGGAAAACAGGATGAAAAAATCATTACTCTCAGTGGCATTAGGTTTTGCTGCACTTGGTGCGTTTAACGCGCAGGCAAACCTTGATCAGCACGTTAAAAATGTAGAGCAGCAGGTAATTGAATGGCGACGCGACTTTCACCAAAACCCTGAGCTTGGTAATCGCGAAACGCGTACCGCAGGCATTGTGGCTAAACATTTAAAGTCGTTAGGTATGCAAGTACAAACCGATATTGCTTACACCGGTGTTGTTGGTATTTTAAATGGCGCAAAGCCTGGCCCTACAGTAATGCTACGCGCCGATATGGATGCACTACCGGTAACAGAAAAAACAGATGTGCCATTTAAATCAACCAAAACCACAAATTTCCGTGGCGTTGATGTAGGCATAATGCACGCTTGTGGCCACGACACGCACGTAGCTATGTTAATGGGCGCAGCCGAAGTATTAGCAAATATGAAAGATGAGCTGCATGGCAACATCATGTTTGTGTTTCAGCCTGCTGAAGAGGGCGCACCTTTAGGCGAAGAGGGCGGTGCAGAGCTAATGCTTAAAGAAGGCATATTTAAAAAATATAAACCTGACGTAGCATTTGGCCTGCATATAACATCGAGCCTACATACGGGTAAAATTGGCTATCGGAGTGGGCCGTTTATGGCCAGTGCCGATCGCTTTGAAATAACTGTACATGGTCGCCAAGCGCATGGCTCAGCACCGTGGACAGGCGTTGACCCTATTGCTGCCGCTGCGCAAATTGTAACGGGCGTTAACCACATTGTGAGCCGCCAAGTAAATATAACCAAAGAGCCTGCCATTGTGTCGTTTGGTAAAATAGCGGGTGGTGTGCGTAATAATATTATTCCTGAAGAAGTTGAAATGGTTGGCACTATTCGTAATTTTGATATGGATAATCGTGCGCAAATCTTTGAAAATATTAAAACAACCGCTACACATATTGCTAAATCGTCGGGGGCAACGGCCGATGTGCATATTCATGAAGGTTACCCGGTAACGGTTAATAACCCTGAACTTACTGCGCAAATGTTACCTAGCCTTGAAAAAGCAGCCGGTAAACAAAACGTGCAAGAAATGGGTAAAATAACCGGCGCAGAAGACTTTTCGTTTTATGCCCTAGCAATACCGAGTGTATTTGTATTTTTAGGTGGTACGCCTGACGATCAAGACTTAAAAACGGTAGCAAGTAACCACTCACCTTATTTTTACGCCGATGAGTCATCGTTTAAAGTGGGTACCAAAGCGCTTAGCCAATTAGCGGTAGATTATTTAAATAGCCAAAAATAACGACATAACTACCCAGCGAGTAATGTAATTGCTGGCTGGGTATTGTTGTTTATATTAAAAAGCTGCACAGTACGTGCGCTTATAACTCAACATGTTTAAATTTATGTCTGAACACCCTTTTTTGGCGCCTAAGCAACAACGCAGCCAACAAACCCAAGAAAAACTAGTAAAAGCGCTGCATCACAGTTTAAAAAGTAAGTTTTTTGAGCACATAAGTATAAAAGAGCTGGCCGATTACGCCGAGGTGTCGGTAGGTACGTTTTACCGTCGCTTTAAAAATAAAGAGTCGCTGCTGCCTATACTGTATCAAGACTTTGGTATTGCATTAGATAACTGGGTAAGTGAGCTTGAGGCGCAGCACTATAAAAACTTAGACGATGTAGTTAACACTTTATGCCATAAAACCTATGTGTTTTTATCATCACAGCAGGGGGTATTTAGAACCCTGCATTTAAATTCGCGTTTACACAGCGAGTTATTAGGCAGTGATAAACACATAAACAGGCGAGTAATTTATCAGCGGTTAGCGCAACTAATTAGCCAAACAGATACCAAAGTGAGCGAAACGGCGGCAGGTACTGCAGTATTTTTAATTGTCAGCTCATTGCTTGATAAAGTGCTGTATCACGATTTAACCCCTGCGATAGCCTGTGATTTATCGGCGCAGCAATACGCGCAAGAACTACCTAAAATTATTTTAGCTTATTTAGGTTAAGCACCTTTAAACATACTCAAGGAGAGTAAAATGAAAATTACCGGAAGCTGCTATTGTGGTGAAATTAAATACCAAGCTCAGTCGCAAAATAATAACGTACTTGTATGTCATTGTAGCGATTGCCAACGCATGTAGAGTGGGCCATTTAGAGCGGTAATTATGGCTGAGCCAAACTCGGTGGTATTTACTAAAGGCGAGCCAAAAGAGTATGTTAAAACAGCACAAAGCGGTAATAAACGCGCACAAGGTTTTTGTGGTACGTGCGGCACTACACTTTACGTAACCAACGAAGCAAAAGCCGATAGAGTGTACGGCCTGCGCATAGGGGCAGTTGATCAGCGTGATGAGTTTACCCCAGCTGCGCAAATTTGGTCGCAATCAACGCTTACATGGCTAAACGATTTACACCAAGTGCCGGCTTTTGAAACTACACCTAAATAAACAGGTAGGCTATTAATGAAAACACTGACAAAAACAGCCTTATTAGCAAGTGTACTACTGACGAGTTTTGCCCAGGCAAAACCCAGTAATGTCGACTTTTTAAATACAGGCAAAGCTAATCCTAACTTACCATTTTCGCAAATAGTAAAAGCCGGTAATACGCTTTATATGTCGGGGCAAATAGGGATTAACCCTGCAACCGGTAAGTTAGCAGCGGGTGGTTTTGAAGGTGAAGCTAAGCAAACCCTTGAAAACATTAAGCGCACTTTAGAGCAGCATAACTACAGCATGAGCAATATTGTAAAGTGCACTGTTATGCTTACCAATATTAACGATTTTAAAGCGTTTAACGCTATTTATACGCAATATTTTAGTGCGCCGTATCCTGCACGTAGTGCATTTGCAGTAAACGCGTTAGCCCTTGATTCGTTAGTAGAAGTAGAGTGTATTGGTGCTGTATAATACCAATCGACTTAAATATTTAATCATTCTAACGTGCTAAATAGAGCGCTAACAGCGTTGTAAATTTCTTATGTAGAACAACTGCATGTCGATATTCATGCCTTGTTACCACGCTATTTATCTGTCGCTATACGTGCCTAATAACTTAACACGATTGGTATAAGTAATTTTAGGTTGCGTAATTTTATAAAGATAACGTTGCGCTTTAAATTTGTTTGAAATTTTTTAACCAAATGACTGTCTATTTATAAGACAGTCATTTGGAGAAAAATATGTGCAGTTCACCGAAAAGCAGCCGAGCAGTTAAAAAGTCAGCCATTAACTTTAATGACGAACTAACCCAAGAGCAGCGTTTGCGTTTTGCTGCAAAAGCTAATTTAGCACAGCTGCGCCGCGAACAACGACAAGCCGCCAATAAGCGCTTTGAGCAAAAGCATCGCCCCGCAAAAAAGCCAGCAACGGGTTTGTTTTCATGGTTACAGCAGCTAGTAAGTTAACTATTATTAAGCGTGGTGTTTTTGCCGCTAAACCATCCACATGTAGCACATAACACACCTGCACCTGCACATAACCAAAGCGGCGCACTCCAGCTGCCGGTACTTGTATGTAGCGCCCCAGCTACCATAGGGCCAATAGCCGCTAACAAATAGCCAATACTTTGTGACATACCCGAAAGCGAAGCCGCTTGCGTGGAGTTATCGGTACGTAGGCTAATAAACGACAGCCCTAAAATAAAACACGCCCCCGAGCTAAAGCCAAGTAGTAGCGTCCACACTAATGCAAAGCTTGGCATATAAAGTAACCCTAGCGCACAGCACGCACTCAGTGATGCAAGTATAAAGCTAAGCGCACTTTGATCTTTTAATTTTCCTAGCAAAGGTATAAGCACAAGCCCTGGGATGGCAGTCGCAATTTGAAAAGCACCATGATACGCGCCTGCTTGCGTTGCGCTTAGGCCCGCTTCGGTGAGTATGCTAGGCAGCCATGTGATAATGATGTAATTTAAAAATGAATTTAGCCCCAGTAACAAGGTAATTTGCCAAGCAAGTAGGTAGCGCCATACGCTTTTATTAAGTGTTGAGGCCTGTGCTGTTTGTGCCGGTTTTGTGTGTTTATTTAATTGCGCCATCCACACAATTAAAGTGGTAATTGTAATGAGTGCACTTGCCCCTAATGCAAACTCCCAGCCTAACCCTTTATATTGGCTAAGCGGATAAACTAATGCTGAAAAGCCACCCGAGGCAATGCCCATAGTGAGTACATAAGCAGAGGTCATTACCGCCACTTTTGCCGCAAAGTCGCGTTTTATTATACTTGGTAGCAATACGTTAGCTATGGCAATACCTGCGCCTATTATGGCTGTGCCTACAAAGAGCATAATGGATGAATTAACCACCCGTGCGGCAATACCCAGTAATATTAAAAATACAGCAAAAAACAATGTGCGCTCAAGCCCTTGGCGTTTAGCCAGGCTTGCAGCCATAGGCGATATAACGGCAAAGGCAATTAGCGGTAACGTGGTAATAAAGCCTGCTTGCGAAGCGGTTAAATTAAAATGCGCAATTATTTGTTCAAGCACAGGGGCAACCCCTGTAAAAGGCGCACGTAAATTGGCAGCAATAAGTAAAATACCTATTACAAGCAATACGCTTGAAAAGCGCGACATACCAGCATTACTGTGAGGTGTGTGAGTCATTATTACAAAATAAGTTAGCTAATTATTGGCGCTAGTATAAACAAATCAGCAGTATTATAATTTAGCTATACTGACATTAAATAACTAAAAACTGACAAAATATGTTTGAGCCTAAAGGGTGGGGATACTTACAAAACTACGAGCACATGGTACAACCTATAATTGCCAAAGTAGATACCGCACAAGACAGTAAAGAATACCCGTTACACACTCACCCTAAGGGGCAGCTAATTTTAGCGCTTGATGGTTATGTTACCTGCGAAGCGGCTAACAAAATGTGGATGGTGCCAACGCACAGTGCTATTTGGGTACCTGCAAACACCTTACACAGCAATCGCGCATCTGATAACGCCAAATTATGTTTTGTATTTATTGATGCCAATAAGCACGGCATGCCACAGCAAACCTGTACATTAGCAATAACGGGGCTGGTAAAAAGTTTAATGCTAAAACTAGCAAGCGAACACCAAGCCTATAATGAAGGCTCTAAAACAGCACGTTTAGCTCAGGTACTGTTTGATTTATTAATTGAAATGCCCGCCCAGCCGCTCGACTTTGTGTTATCTAAGCATGCGGTTATACAAGTTATGGGGCAGCAGTTACTCGCACAGCCAAATAATCGTAAAACTCTTGCACAATGGGCACAAAATTTTGCTTTAACCGAACGTACGTTGGCACGGCTTATAAAAAAGCAAACCGGTATGACCTTTGGTAAGTGGCGAATGCAATTACATATAATTACAGCGCTGCAGGCACTATCAGGTGGGCAAAGTGTACAGCAAGTGTCGGCGTTATTGGGGTACGAATCGGTAAGTGCGTTTATAACTATGTTTAAAAAGGTAATGGGAAAATCGCCCACTAAATATATGGGCGATTTAAATTAACCTTTATACATGGTTTTACCACGTGTACGTAGCCGAAAGCATGGCGTTACGCGGTTTACCAGGAAAGTACCTATCGCCAGTAAAGCTGGTGTAATCAGCACGCTCAGCATAAGCTTCGTCGGTAAGGTTAATTATACGTGCAAGCACTTCTAAATTATTGGTAACTTGCCACTTTGCACGCAAGCTTAAAATATCATGCCCCTCGTAGCTATGTAGGTTTTCTGGGTCGGTATAGTAACTACTTACGCTATGCCATTGTAGTGCAAGCGCTAGATTATTAAAGGCTTGCCAAGTTAAATCAAGGTTAGCCACATTGCGAGGCGCGGTGTCTACGTTGTTACCGTTTATATTTACCCCATTAATTAACTGATTATTGGTATACGTATGCTTTGCATGTGTACCTGCAAATTGTAAGTTAAGCGTTTTGCTTAATGCATAATCTACTTCAAGCTCAATACCTCTGTGACGTGAACTGCCATCGTTAACGTTAAAGAAGTCGCTATCGCGATAAATAGTATTGTGTTTGCTCATAGCATACACAGCCAATGCGTAACTTACATTGCTGTAATATCCTTTTAAGCCAAGCTCGGCATTATTGGCTATTTCGGGGTTTAAATCGGCGGTGGTTTGTTCGCGTTGTAATTGGTAAAGCTCTGCCGCTTGCGGCGCTCGGTAGCCACGCGAAAAGTTAGCGTATAGCGTATTGTTATTGTTGACCTTGTAGCTCACGCCAAATTTAGGTGAGGTATTGCTAAAGCTATTTTTACCACTGGCTGGGCGGCTATAACGGCAGCCGCCAAAACCACATTCTGTGCCGTCTGCTGTTGTGCGGCCAGTGAGCATATTATTAGTGTAATCGTACTGCATATGCTCATACCTGAGGCCGGCGCTAATAAACCATTTATTTAATTGCCACTCAACTGATGCAAACGGCGCATACAGGGTTGCGTTTACATCGTAATCGTAGTGTTTGCCTTGCGGTACTGTGGCTACTAAAAATGCAGAGCCTTGAGTTGGCTCGTTTTGGCTTTGAGTAAAGTCGCTGCGAGTGTATTCGCCATCAAGCCCTAGGTTTACTTTTACATTACTTTGCAAGTTATGTTGATACAGCGATTGTACACCTATGCCTGTTTGACTATTAGTTTCAAGCGGGGTGCCAGGTAAAAAATGCTTAAAAAAGTCCATGCTTTGGTCGCGCACATAAGGCGTAATAGAAAGCACATTGCCGTTTTTTAATTGCCACAGGGCGTTGCTCCACGCTCTAAATGAGCGGGCTTTTCTAAATGCATCGGGGTCAAAGTTTTGCTGTGCTATGTCTTCGTTTTTATAGCTTTCAAAACCCGTAATAAAGCCCGCAGTGTGCTGATCTAAATTTGTGTATGTAAGGCCAGAGGTCAGTAACAGGTTTGAGCGCTCATAGCGGTGGCGAATATTTATTTTTTGCTGTTTAACGCTTTCATCATCACGGTAACCGGTATCGTCGGTAACACTAGCGTTTATGCCAATACCACTGTTGCCGTAGTCTTGCCCAGCGCGAAGCTTATAACGGGCATACCCGTACGAGCCATAATCAAGCCCGACTAATCCACCGCCTTGGGTTGTATCAGGTGTTATTACATTAATAACACCGTGTACGGAGTTTGAGCCATAAAGTGCAGAGCCCGGCCCTTTTAACACTTCAATACGCTGCGCCATTTCGCTATGCGCTTCAAATAGCTCGTTAATATTACAAAAGCCTGCAGCACGCAGTGGAATGCCATCTTCAAGGGTTAGTATGCCGCCACAGGCTGCCGCGCCCGAAAGCACCGGCGAGCGAAGTGCCGGTAGGTATTCTTGCCCATTTCCGCGCTGTATGTTAGCACCTGCAATACGTTGTAACGACTCTTCAACATGAGTAGGCGCAATGCTATTTAACTGCGCTTCAGATAAGGTACTAATAGTAAGCGGATAGGGGGTAGCCAGTGCTTCTGTACGTGATGCGGTGGTTGTTATGGTTTCTATTGCATCATCGTTTTTATTATCAGCAATTGCAACGTGGCTTAGTGGCAATAACAGCGGCAAAATATAAGGTTTCATACATTCCTTTAAGGTGAGTAACGCTTTATTAACGCCATGGTAAGGTGTTTTAAACAGTTTTTAAACCGGTTGCGTTAAAGTGCGCGTATTCTATATACCCGATAAGTTAGCGATAATATAAAGCAAGCCCCAGCGGGCACGGTTAAAGCAAGTAGGGCTAAGTGCTCATAAAGCATAAACCCGCACACTCCACCTAATAAAAAGCCGGCAATAATAAGTATAAATATTACGCCTTTGCGGGTATCAAAGGGTTCACCTTTTAGCGCTTTGCCTATCATTAAACCTAGGTCGGTAAAAATACCGGTTAAATGAGTGGTGCGCACTACTGCGCCGCTGTAGTTAGTGGCAAGGGCGTTTTGTAAACCACAGGCGGCAGAGGCAAGCGTAATGCCATAAACATGGGCGCGGCTGAGTAAATAGGCGCTTAAAAGCAGCAATAGGCCTTCAATAAATAATAGGGTGTCGTAATGGCGCCCCAGCTTTAACGAGCCGCCGGTAAGTAAAAAACCAGAAAGGGCAGAGCCAAGCATAAAGCTCAGCACTACAGCCAATAGCAATAGTGCGCTAGAGGCGTTAGTCATTAAGGTAATGCCAAGTAGCGTTACACTGCCCGAAAGGTGCGAAATAGCCTGATGCTCAAACCCTAATAACCCTACAGCATTCACAATGCCAGCAATAAAAGCGAGCGCAAACGCGCCGTACTCAACCCATTTTGGTAATTTAGTTAACATTGCCTACCTTATTAATGCACACCGAATTGTGCTTTATAGCGCTTTATTTGCTCATCAATGAGTGCGATGTCGACCACGCCGTGCTTAAAAGCAATATAAACAGGTAGGGCGTAGCCTTCAAGCTGCTTAGCATATATGTTTTTATAGCCTTTTGAGTACCATAAGCCGGCTTGATAATTAGTTATTGCGTAGTCAACACGCTGTTTATCGAGCAAATCAAACGTGGCTTTAGTGGAGAGTGAATGCATAAAGTTGCTTTGTTTAATATTGTATTCTTTTGCCAGTACATTGGGTAATTTAACGCCTCTTAGCATAGCAATGCGTGAATTTGATAAGTCATTATTAAGGTTTGCTTTTTCTGTGCTAAATAAACCAAATTGGGTGGTGTGTAGTGGCTCAGTGGTAAATTCTAAATATTGCGCACGCTCGGTATTATTAGCCAGCGCAAAGTAACAATCGTAGTAACCTAACTTCATTTCTTTTTTAATGCGTGCCCACGGTAAATGCACCACCTCAATGTTTAAATTTAAATTACGCTCTATAAAAGCTAAATAGTCTATGTCTATGCCTGTAAAGGTATGTGTTTTATCGTCATAAATTGTAAAAGGCGGGTAATGGGTAGTTGCACAGCGCAATGTTTTATTAGGCGCTGCTAATAAAAGCGAAGAAAAACTAAAAGCCAAAAGCAGCAATAATGTGCGCATAAATGTAAATCCGATTTTTTCTTATGTTAGTGTGTTTATTATACAGCGATATTCGGTTTTGAGGTGATGATCTATGTATTTTTTCTTCTCGTATAAGTTTAAATTTTAAGAGATAACCATGTTTAACGCAGAGCAGCAATCGCGAATTATAGAAATGGCGTGGGAAGACAGAACCCCCTTTGAGGCTATAGAGCAGTTTTACGGGCTTAATTATTCACAGCTGGTATTGTTTATGCGAGAGCATATTTCAAAGGGGAGTTTTAAAGTGTGGCGCAAACGCCACGCAGGGCGTAAAACCAAGCATTTAAAACTGCGAGACCCAGCCATAATGCGCAGCCATTGCAAAACACAGTACAAGCCGAGATAAATCGCTGCTTGCAGTTTCATATGATGTTCAGGCGTGTTTGATAATCTTTAGCTATTAATATTATTAGAGATTATTTATGAAAGCGTTTTTATATACGGTTTTTTTAGCGGGTGCCTTGGTTAGCGTTAATGCACAGGCAAAGCCCGACAAAGACAATCACGGCCATAAAAATGGCCACCATAAACATCAGCAGCACAACTACAAAAGCAGTAAGAAACTATCTAAAAAGCAGCAAAAAAAGTTAGTGCGTGCTGGGTGGACGCCACCAGGGTTAAGTAAGCGTTACCATAGAGGCGATTACCTAGACCGCAATGTATATAAACAAGGCCGCGTTATTGAACGTTCTAGAGATAATGGTACAGTAAGTATAAAAATAGACAGTACAGTTATACACATGGTGCACGATACCCGAGAAATACTTTCAATTTTAACTCGTTAAGTACAATTTATAAGGATATTTAAATGCTCATTGCACTGGCTATAATCATTGGCTTTTTTTTATTAGTGACCTTATTACCTATGTCGTACAGTCAGCACTACTTAGTGCGCAGCTGCGATTTTGTTCGACTACAGGTATTTTATATAGCCAGCGCTGTTGCAATTATATCGTTTTATTTACTGTGGCAAAGCGGCAATAGCGGGTATTTGTATACTGCTTTAACCGCATTACTAACCATGGCATTACAAGGTAAGTGGATATTTCCTTACACTTGGCTTGCTAAAAAAGAAGTTAAAACGGCCTCAGTGAGCGAAGATCACAGTGTTAGAATCATGTCGGCTAATGTGCTTATGTCAAACCACAATAGTGAGCAACTAATCTCACTGGTTGATAAACACCAGCCCGACTTATTAATTACCCTTGAAAGCGACAGCTGGTGGGAAAATAAATTAGCTGTTCTTAAAAAAAACTACCCCTTCTATATTGAATGCCCTAAAGACAACCGCTACGGCATGCATTTATACAGTAAATTTAAAATTCTTGATGGGCAAATATGTGAGCTCATTGAAGATGATATTCCTTCAATTCATATCCTGTTCGAAAACAATGAAGGCCTTGAAATGCAAGGGCACTTTATACACCCCGCGCCACCAAGCCCCACTGAAGAAGACTCATCGCGCCCACGTGACTCAGAACTAATAATGGTCGCTAAAGCACTTAAAAAGCCAACACGCCCGACCATTGTAGCAGGTGATTTAAACGATGTAGCATGGTCGCGCAGCACCCGTTTATTTATGCAAATAAGTGGTTTTTTAGACCCACGTAAAGGCCGTGGCTTTTATAACACCTTTCACGCAAATTACTTTTTTATGCGCTGGCCGCTCGATCATTTATTTCACAGCCCAGGGTTTAAAGTAAAGCGCATTAAGCGCCTTGCTAAATATGGCTCTGATCATTTTGCACTACTTACCGAGCTGGTGTATGAAAACGCCAAGCAGCATTCATTAGAAGATAAACCAAAAGAGCTAAAGCAAGAAGAAATTCAAGAGCTTGCTATGAGCAAAGCCGATAAGCGCAAAGTACCAAGGTTTAAGGAGGGGTGATAGCTATTAGCTTGTGTAGGTCGGATAAGCGAAGCGCCATCCGACACAGTAAAATACCTTGCCAGTTATAATCAATATTTATGTTGTTGAGTGCCTCATGGCGTGAAGCTACCTTCCAGATTTAACTCATTTCTGCCCCAAGACGAGTTAGGAAAGAAACTCACTCTTCTGCTGAAGGTGGTAGTGGGTTGTTTTTTGCTTACGGCGATAGTAAGTTCGTTTAGAGTTTTTTCAAGTAATAGTTGACAATACGTTGCCTTCCTATCAAAATGATAGGCATCAGATTGATAGGTGGTTCATGGTTGAAAATAATCCACAAGGCGTTAAAGAATTTCCTCTTACAGAGGGAACAGCCAGAAAAATAATGAATGATCTGGCAGAGAACTATACCCACAGGATTCGATGGAGCAAGCATGTTAAACAACGCATGCATGAACGAGGGGTTACTACAGCACAAATTATTACTCTACTTAAGAGTAAACATTCGGTGTTCAGAGAGGGTCCATACCCTGAGGCCTCTGGAGATTGGAAATTTAACTTGAAAGGTTTAGCAGCGGGCAAAGTTATTGAGTTGACTGTTGCACTTAAGAATCATCATGACAGTCCTATGTCAGTTCTAGTAACTGTATGGATAGATTAAGAGGTTGATATGTACCATTATACTGAAAGCGGTTTATCAAACGTGTATCTAAAAAATGGTGTTACCGTTGAAGAAATCGATGGTGAAGAATATACAAGTATTGATGATATGAACGGACTTCATAGCGCAATAGCACAGGCTGTTGTAGACAGCAACAGACCTCTTGCGTATGAGGAATTTAAATTTTTACGTATTGAAATGAATGTTTCTCAAAAAATGCTTGCGACACGTTTTGGTGTGGATGAACAGACAATTGCACGTTATGAGAAAGGTCAAACTAAAATTCCACGTACTACAGATGCGGCTTTAAGAGCTTTGTATATGGAAAGCCAAGAGAAAAATAATCCCGTAAGTTATTTTCTTGATTTACTGTCGGATACTGAAGCTGAGGAAGCTGCAAAAGTAATTCGCCTAGAAGAAATCGAAAACCATTGGGAAGAAGTAGAAAGCTAAGCCTTAAATGTCCCGTCCTGAAATAGGTTGACGGTTTTAATGAAAGACTTGGTGCGAAAGCGCCAGGTCTTTTTTATGCACTTGATTTGGTGTTTTCATATCCAAACTTAAGTGCGGTCGCATTGCATTGTATAT
>NZ_JAQREZ010000053.1:0-26343 GCF_028598715.1 Pseudoalteromonas sp. GABNS16E | reverse complement strand
GCCTGCCGCCAGCGTTCAATCTGAGCCATGATCAAACTCTTCAATTAAAAAGTTTTGTGTCTTTCGACAGCTCAATGAATTCTGAATTTATTTAATATCTTTCGATATTGAATTGACTGTGCTGCAATTTTTTTCTTAAGTAAAACCTAAGTAAGTTATTGCTGTTGGTCACTCAGTTTCAATTGAGACTCTAAATTTGTTTGCCTCACTTAGTAAACTAAGCTTGGCTGTTAGAACTCAATCTGTACGAGTGCCCACACAGATGATTGCTTTATATTGTTAAAGAACGTTGCGACGTTGTCGCTAGGGATGCGCATAATACATCCTTTATTTTTTGAGTCAACACTTAATTTTAAACTTTCTTTTTAGAAGATTTAAAACCGAAGTTTTACTTAACTCTGTGAGCAGCTCGTGCCTCGCTATGCGTTGGCGTTCCCCCGTCTCAGTGGGGTCGCATTATAGGGAGATCCGAAAACAGATCAACCCTTTTTTTAGATCTTTTTACTGTTCGAACAAAAATAGAGCAAAACAGCATAAAACTAGCTAAATCACTGGCTAAGATGATGCTTTTTTATACTGATTTTTATTATTTAATATAAATTTCATTGCTATGTTCGTTTAAGACGTTAAGATAGCAAGTTCACAATGTTAAATTAATGTTTATTTCCTGTTTATTGGTAGATCTAAAATGAAATTACCCGATCAAAAATCTTTTATCTTCTCTGTTATTCTTGCTGTAGTTGGTTTTGTTATTGTTGAGTTTGCTTTAGGCAGCTTAGCTTTAAGCCCAGCATTGCTATTTGGTGCTGGTTTATTAATTGGTGGGATTGCTATTGCTGCAATATCATCGGAAGGTGGTGAAGAAGCTGAAGTTAAAACAAAAACACTTTATGTTGGTAATCTTCCTTATCGTGCAAATGAAGGTGTTGTTCGCGCTTTGTTTGAAGAACAAGGTAAAGTTTTCAACGTGCGCCTATTAAAGGATAAAAATACTGGCAAACGTCGTGGCTTTGGTTTTGTTGAAATGGCACAGGCAGATGCAGACAATGCAATTGCTAAGTTAAACGATAGTGAGTTCCAACAGCGTACTTTAAAAGTACGTGAGGCAAAACAAAAACAAGAAGATGATTCTAGCTCTTTACGTACTGAGTCGGATCAATCAGTGTAACGTGCTTTATAGCTAGCTTATTACTCAAAACATCAGCCGTTGCATAATATTGCAGCGGCTTTTTTTTGTCTGTAAATTTATTTCCAAAGTTATGCTGCTCTAATAGGTAGTTTACTCTGCTAGCAATGGCCGCGCCTGAATCGAGTAATTGCACTGCGTTATTAAAGTACGCTTGTATAGCATCGCTAAGAATTGGGAAATGTGTGCAACCTAGTACAAGTACATCTATACCTGAGTTAATGCGCAAACGCGTAAGCTCTTTATGTAGTTTGAGTGTATCTAGCTGCTGAGTGAAAAATAATTGCTCTGCCAATGCCACCAGCTCAACACTGCTATATAAACTCACTGTTACGTTGCTGGCATGATCTTTTATTAATGTATGAGTATAGGGGCTTGCAACTGTGGCGGGGGTTGCCAATAAGCCGATGTGCTTTGTGCGAGTTACTTCAGCAGCAGGCTTTATTGCGGGCACTACGCCGACAATAGGTATTGATGTAATTTTGCGTACTTCACTTAAGGCTGATGTAGAGGCTGTATTGCAGGCTATAACAATAAGGTCGACATTAAGCGCGTTGTGCTCAATAAAATAAATGAGTGAGCATAAACGCCCTATAATAGTTTGCTGGGTTTGCGCGCCATAAGGGAGTAACGCATTATCCATAAAGTAACTGTACTGTGCATCTGGAATACGCTTTTGAATATGCTCAAGCACGGTGGTGCCACCTATACCTGAATCAAATACCATTATGTGGGCTGACAAACTTTGGTTCCTACTGTTTATTAAGAACGGCAGTTTGCCATGAGGTATTTATAAAAGAAAGTAGTTTAGCTTTGCTCAGACTTTAGCGCGTCGAGTGCATCGCCCGCTGAATTTAATTGGTTTAGGTTTTCAAACATTGCCTGGGTGTAATCAACTAGCTGATCGACCGCTGCTTGATCTTGGTTTAGCCACTCTATAATACCGGCAAGCTGATCTTGTAGGCCTAGTTGCGATGCTTTATCAAATGCATTTTTTAGATCGTCATTAAAAGGCGCGATCGCATCGGCTACCTCTTTTGATGGGTTTGGCTGATATTGCTCATAACTTTTAACGGTAGTGACTGTTTTTGTTTGGCGAAGATCCATTGAAAATGCAACAAGTTGCTCACTGCCTAAGCTCAGCTCTTGTGCTTTTTCAAATGCTTCATCCAAATCACCACTAAAGAATGTTTTACTTACACCTTGTAGCTCTTCCATCATGGCATTAATAGCATCTTGCTCTTGTTCGTTTAAATCACCATTAACCGACATTGAAAAAGACAGCTCTCGAGATTGCGACGATGAGCTGGCAAACGATTCGCTGTTATTGCTTTGTTGATACCCACTCGCTGTTTGAGACTCATATGCATCAGCAAAGCTAATACTGACCTCATCACCTTCGGCCGTTGTAAACTTATACTCGGCATTGCTGCTCATACTTACATATTGTGCTTGGCTTACGCTAACACTGGCCGCTTGTGGGTTAAATAGGGTTTGCTCAAACTCATCAAGTCCCTCAAAAATGCCTTCTTTTGACTTGTCGATGCCCTCTTGCATTTCTTCGTTAAATACACCAGTGCCTTTTAGTTCATCAACCGCTTCGTCTATACCGGTTTGAACACCTGTGCGCGCATCATCTAACATATTTTTTAATTTATCGTCATCAGCACCATTGACTTTGGCTTTATTAACTGCGCCAGATACGAAGTCGAGTACATTTTTTACTATTTCATCAAAATCGAATAAAGGTTTATCGGCTTGTTTTTGCTCAACAGGTAAACCTAGTTGCTCTGCCATTTTGTCGCCAAGCACTTTTGCAGCAAGTTCTCTGCCTCGCTGTAATGAACTTTCTTGCGGAGATTGGATTGTTGGCTGCTGTAGCGCCTCTTTATTATTGAATTTGTTTACGTTGTTGTTTGGCGTATAGCCATAATTACCGATTTTCATGATCCACCTCCGTTACGTACTTAGCTTATTATCGGCTAATAGTGACAAAACTAAAGTGCATGTTTAAAAAAACAGCAACTTTATTATCAGCAAAACTAGACAAATACTGCTCGCTCCCTACAATAGCGCCGATAAATAGATCTCATAGATAAGGTAGTAGCATTAATGGCAGTGATTAAAATAGATACCACACAGTACGATACGCAGCTAAATGAAAAAGAGCAGCGTATTACGTCGCAATTTAAGCGATTTGGTGTGCAAGCGTTAGAGGTGTTTAGCTCAGAGCCAATTAACTACCGCCAACGTGCTGAATTTAGAGTATGGCACGATGGGGAAGATCTATTTCATATTATGTTTGATCAGGTCACGAAAGAAAAAATTCGCGTCGACACCTTTGACCCTGCCGCGCCATTAGTTGGTGAAGTTATGCAGGTGATGATTGATAATTTAAAGTCGTGTGAAGTATTACGTCGTAAGCTGTTTCAAATCGATTATTTATCGTCATTAAGTGGCGAGATTTTAGTAAGCTTGCTTTATCACAAACCACTCGATGAGCAGTGGCTAACTGAAATAAAAGCCCTGAAAGAAAAACTGAGCAGCAAATACAACATTGACTTTATCGGTCGTGCTCGCAAACAAAAAGAAGTACTAGGCAATGATTTTGTTACTGAGTGTTTAACCGTAAACGGCCAGGAGCTTATTTATCAACAAGTAGAAAATAGCTTTACGCAACCTAATGCTAAAGTGAATATAAAAATGCTGGAGTGGGCACAAGACTTATGTAAACCACTGAGTAATGACCTGCTGGAACTTTACTGTGGTAATGGTAATTTCTCTATTGCATTGGCGGGTTCGTTTAATCGCGTATTGGCTACTGAAATATCTAAGTCTTCTGTGCATTCAGCGCAATACAACATTGCTAAAAATAAGGTAGATAACTTAGATATAATTCGTATGTCGAGTGAAGAGTTTACCCAGGCAATGAATGGCGAACGTACCTTTTCGCGTTTAGAGGGGATAGATTTAAAAAGCTACGATTGCCAAACTATTTTAGTCGACCCTCCACGCGCAGGTATGGATACCCTTACCTGTGACTTAGTGGCCAACTACGAGAACATTATTTATATATCGTGCAACCCAGAAACGCTTGAGCGCGATTTAGATCATTTAACCCGTACTCATAATGTTAAGCGCTTTGCGATATTTGATCAGTTCCCTTATACACATCACATAGAATCGGGTGTTTTCTTACAAAGAAAATAGTGAGTTAAATTTAAATCACTTCCATAAAAAAAGCTCCTTACGGAGCTTTTTTTGTTTTAGCAAACCTTACTTGTTCGCTAAATAGTTAATTAATTTACTAATATCTTCTGGCGCGGTAATACCAGATTCACGGCCTAGGTTTAATTTGTATTTACCATTTACGATAAAGGTTGGTACGCCACGTAGCGCGCCTTTTTCTTTAAAGTAATTTTGGTCACGCTTCATTTTAGAGCTTAATGTACGTACCGAGAAGCTTTTGTATAGTTTATCAAACTTATCGCCATCAACACCCTGCGCTACAAACACATCTTTTACATCTGCAAGCTCGTTAAATTTAGCGCGCTTAGTGTGAATGTGATTAAAAATAGCCGCAACAATTTTATCTTTTTGTGGAAGTACTTCCGCAGTGGCCAGCGCTTGGCTCATCATTTGTTGGTTTTCTGGATCGCGAACACCGACAAAATCAACATGGCTCTTTTTAAATTTAACGTCTTTGTCTAGCTTTGGCTTAAACTCACCAATTAACGCTTCCATGTTATTACAAGCAGGGCAATAAAATGAGAAAAACTCTTTTACTTCTGGCTTTTTAGTCGCACGCTCTGCCACTACATCGTAATGCACGCCCTCTTCATAAGTGGCGGCTACACTGCTCGCAGCCATAGGCAATAGTAATGCAAGTAGACCTGCTTTAACTAATTTGATCATTGTTATTGTTCTCCGAGATTAAAGTGTTAGTAAAAAAGCAACTAACTCATTCAGTTCTTGCTGGTTATTAATGGTGTTAATGTTTATTTTATATTTATCGTTTACGATAAAGGTAGGCACACCGGTTAGCGCACCTAGTTTTGAATATTTGTTTTGTTTATCTTGCATGGCACGCTCAGCTGAAATAATTGGCATGCTGGCAATGTCTTGATCAAACGTTGCACTATCGATACCATTAACTTCAAGCAACTTTTTAACGTCTTTCATTTGCGTTAAAGGTGCGCGCTGTACATGAATACTTTTAAAAATTTGGTCGCTGATACTTTGTGCTTGACCGTGCTTTTTACCGATTAAATAGGCGTAGCTTAAGTTGCTTTGCGCCTGTGGTGATACACCGCCTAAAAAGTTAACGTGATTTTTTATAAATTCAGTGCCCTCAGGTAGGCTTTTTTCAATTGCCTTTGCAACAGGCTCAAATTTAAAACAATGCGGACAGTAAAACGAGAAAAATTCGGTTACTTGCGGCTCTGCGCTTTTTTCTACATCAATAACAGTATACTGGTTATCGGCTTCAAACTGTGCAGCAAGGGCTGCAAATGGTAAACATAAAAGTAGTAGGCTCAGTTTCAATTTTTTAAGCATTGGTATCTCGTGTACTTTTTAAATAAAATTTTATGGCAATAACTTCAGCGGAGCTTCTTGCAGTGCTGCAAACTGCTCTTTAAGCGCTAAAATTTGTTGCTCCCAGTATTTGTCTTCAGCAAACCATGAAAAGTTCCGTACGAACGCAGGATCACTCCATCGTTTAGCTACCCAACCCATATAGTGAATAATACGCATTGCACGAAGCGGTTCAATTAATTTGAGTTGAGTGTGGTCAAAATCACAAAACTCTTCATACGCATTTACAAGGGTGTCTAACTGTAACAGCTGTGTTTGACGATCGCCACTGAGCATCATCCATAAATCTTGAATGGCCGGCCCCTGACGAGCGTCATCTAAATCAACAAACATAAGTGCTTCGCCTGCCCACAAAATGTTACCTGCGTGGCAATCACCATGTAAACGGATCCCTTGCACATTTTTATACTGTGCTTGCGCTTGTTCAATAACCAAGTCCAATATGGTGTAAAAAGCCGTGCTGATCCCCATAGGTACCAAATTACTTTTTTGCAGATGAACTTTAGCTGTATGCAAATATTCCTCGCAGCTAAAAGTGGGTCTGTGCTCAAAGGCTTTGCTTTTCGCCACCTGATGCATACGGCCAATTAAACGACCCATTACATCAAGTTGATCCAGGTTATCAACTTCAAACTGTCGCCCGCCTACACTTGGAAATAACACAAATACATAACCTTGGTGTTCAAATAAGCTTTCTCCGTTGTGCTTAATGGGTGCAACAACGGGTACTTCGGCCTCGGCTAATTCAAATGCAAAGTCGTGCTCTTCTTGTATTTGCGCTTTGCTCCAGCGCTCTGGTCGGTAAAACTTAACAACGTAGCGCAGGCCATCTTCCGCCTTAAATTGGTAGACTCTGTTTTCGTAGCTATTAAGTGCTAATAAACCTGACTCAGCATATATACCAACGCTTTCTATTGCATCGAGAATTAAGTCGGGCGTTAAATCTTCAAAACTAAATTTACTCATGAGCTTCTTAATGTAAAAAGCGGGTTACCCCGCTTTTGTTAGTGTGTTTATCGCGCTTTAAAAAAGTTACTCGGTTGCGATATGCTTTCATCGGGGTCATTAACCGGTGAAAGTACAAAGTTAAACTCCGTCATTGGCGCTTTTAAATCATACGGGTCCATCACAAGTGACAGTGGCACATTATGCGATTGCCCTGCTTGCACTGTAAATGTTTGCTTGCCAATGTACTTAAAGTTTTCAAGGCCTTGAACATCAATATTAAAGGTTTGCTCGTACTGCGCCTTGTTGATTACTTTTAATGTATAGGTGTTTTCTACCAAGCCATTAAAGTCAACTCGATACAGTTGGTTACGGTCTCGTATTATGTCAAAGTCCATAGGCTTTCTAAATGCAATGTTAGCCACCAGCGCACTGGTAAGCACCACCAGTATGACCGTGTAACCTATGATTTTAGCTCGCAGTGGGTTGGTTTTATTTTCAGGTGTTTCGAGATTACGCTCTGTAGTATAAGAAATAAGACCCCGCGGGTAATCCATTTTATCCATTACACCATCGCAGGCATCAATACATGCGCCACAGTTTATACACTCGGCTTGCAAACCATTACGAATATCTATCCCTGTAGGGCACACCTGTACACACAAGTTACAGTCTATGCAATCGCCCATTTCTAAATCTTCGTGGGCAATTTTACGCGAACGTGGGCCCCGGCTTTCGCCGCGTTTTTCATCGTACGTTACGGTGTAAGTGTCTTTATCAAACATAGCTGATTGAAAACGTGAATAGGGGCAAATGTGTAAACACATAATTTCACGCATCCACCCTGCATTAGCGTAAGTACAAGCAGCAAAGAAAATAATACTTACCAGCGCGTAACCACCTACATTAAAGGTAACAAAGTCAGGGAGTAATTCACGGATAGGCGTAAAGTATCCGACAAACGAAATCGCCGTATATAAGGCAAATAAAACCCAACTGGTGTGCTTTGCTGTTTTTCGCCAAAACTTATCAAAGTCCATCGGGCGTTGATCTAGCTTTTTACGCTGATTAGCTGTGCCTTCAAACTTTTCTTCAAACCAAATAAATATAAAGGTCCATACAGTTTGCGGGCAGGTATAGCCACACCATACTCGGCCATAAAAGGTAGTAACCAAAAAGAGTGCAAACGCGGCCAACATAAATATAAAGGCTAATATAGTGAAATCTTGCGGCCACAGCGTTAGCCCAAAAATATTGTACTTTTGGCCTACTAAATCAAATAACACAGCTTGCTGGCCATTAAAATTTATCCAAGGCAAAAGCATAAAGGCAAGCATGCCTAAAAAGCCTATACGCTGTCTAAGTAACTGATGAAGCCCTTTTACTGCGCGAACATAAATTCGGTTACGTGGGTTAAACCTGTCGTCTTGACGGCTTAAATCCGGTTGTTGGATTTTAACCTCTGCAGGTATATTCTTTACTTTAATTTGCTTGTCCATCGAAGTTCCTCAACGCCGCTTGGAAATAAAAACGTAGCAATATGTGCGTATTCTATACTGTAACTGTAGTTCGTTAATGGTAAGTGTGATTAGTTTAAATAATCAGCTGTTTGAATACTTTCAGATATTTCAGAAATATCTAACTGCTGTTGGCTATTATAACAATACTGGCTAAAATTACAGGTATAGATTGCTAATAATTTATTCATCTCAGTTACTTGCTTTTAAAATGCAGTTTATTACACTGCTTGCTAAATTTACCCCATTAAGATCAAGGTTTACGCATTCATGAAAAAGTTTATTATATTGGTCATTCTGATCCTTGCGTTTTTTACTATTGATCACCCATTAGTTAAAGAGCCCCGCGAAAAGCTATTAGGTGAAGGTGTGGGTTTTTTAAGTGATGCGAGCAAAATAAACCGTAGCCCAGCAGCCAATATGGCTAAAAACCGTATTAGCAGTGCGTTAAAGCTCTCTGAGTCTGAGCACGAATATATTGAAAAAACCTTTACCACTGATGATTCAGTGCAGTTATTTCATTTACGTTATTGCCGCGAGCGCGACCTAAATTTATATTTTTACGAAGAGCGTTTAAATACAGTGTGTAAAATTGTATCGGATGCATTAGAACAAAAGAGAGCTAAGTAGTGGATTTTTCGCAGTTAAACAAAAAAGCGAGTGACTCTTTTCATAAACAGCGCACAATACTTAAAAAGCTATCGCAAGGAAAAACCTTGCATTGTGAGCAGTGCGGCGAGGTGTTAACACTCGATTTAGCCACCAGCGAGCCGGGTAAAGGCGTTGTTAAGTGTAAAAAAGGCTGCACTGATATTATTTTAGAACTTGGCGCTTAATTATCCTAAGCGCCGTTTAATATACCTAAAGGCTACTCTTCCCACCCTTCATCTGTAATCAGCCCACTGTTTATGGCTACCACCTCAATAAGCTCGGCAAAACCTAATGCAAAGTCGCCCATTGATTCGTACTGATACTGGTATAAGGCTTCGAGTGTCATGCTATTTTGCTGCGCAATTTGCACTCTTGTTTGCTCATCAACAGCAAAAAAGCTAAGCGTACTTAGCGCACTCTCTAGTGCTTCTTTGTACTGAGGCTCTAAAGCGGGAGCTGTTAATAGAGGTTGTGCGTATTCTTGAGTAGCACGTAAAAAACCTTCACTCCACGCTTGGGTATAGTCTAGGTCAAAATTGGCGGGTAACTTGTAACCGGTTTCAAATACTTGCTCACTAATTTGATGGTATAACGCCATAAATAAAAACAGTATTTCTTCGTCTAAATCGTTAGCCGTATTAGGCACAATATGCGCTAACCACTGGTGAACTTCTAATGGGCTTGGCGAACAAATAACCCCAAATAGATAGCCTTGGCTTTGTGTTAAGGACATAGCCTGAGGTTGAGTACTTAAAAATGCACTTAATTGCTGTGCGTGTTGCTCGTTAAACTGTGGTAATTGCATTAAATCTCTTTTATTACATTAAAAATTTAGTGGGTAGCGGCCCTGTTCATCGGGGCGGCCTAAAAACTTAACCGCGTCGTGTACATCTTTTGGTAAGCTGGCATCAGGTTTAACATAGCCTGCTACTTTAAAGTCAAAGTTAGCTTTAAGTGTTGCGTCGGCTTCAAGCCCTAACGTGTTATCTGGGTCGACCAAAATAGCTATATCGCCCGACTTACAGCTTAACATGCCACTCAGTGGGCCTATGTTAAACCAGCCATTAAAGCCTTTAACATCTATATTTGGGCTAGCAATCTCGCCTTTTAATGACTCACAATAAGGCGCACCTGAGGTGTACTCGTTAAGCTCTAAAATGACTCGGCCTTTAGCCGTAGCTGGTATAGGTAGTGCAATACGTTGCATGGCACGCTCTACGGTAGAGCGAATTATACCATCGGTAACTTTAACCACATTGTTAAATAATCCGTAATTCACATCAGCATAGCCCGAAATATCGCTACGCTCACGCGGATTACCAAATTTTAAGTTAGCATTTAAATTACCCGTAAATAACTGCCAGCCAGCAATATCCCAGCGTACATTATTTAGCTGCTCGTCTTGATAGCGCACTTGCATCATCTGACCTTGCCATACACTCCCTACGGTTTGCCCTATTTCAAGCTGCTTTGGTAAGTACGGCTTAGCTAGGTCTAACGCAATGGCCGCTGGTAATTTCATTATGCAAAACACAATAAAACTAATAAAAAATACCACTGATAATATTATTATTTTTTTCATTAATTACTTCTCTAGTACTAAGCGGCTTACACGTACAAACCCTGATTTATCATCTTTGCTTAAATCAAGGTTCTCTACTCTTAAGCCATGCTGATTAACCAGTTCGTCTAACCATTCTATTAATTGATTAAACTCTACCGAATCAAGCGTTAAACGTAACGAGTTATCGTTAGGCTGCATTTTACTAATAGTAATACGATAGCGACTACGCGTTGAATTAACCACTTGGCTAATATTTTGATTGCTAATTGCCTGCGTGTTACCCGCCGCTTTTAACTTTACTATGCTTTCATCAACCCATACGAGCAGCTCTTGCTGAGTGACGTACGACTTTTTGGCTTTATCTATAGCGTTATTTAGAGGTCTAAAAATCCCCATTACTAAAACAAAAATAACAAATATACCACCAGCAACCATAATCAATTGCTGCTCCTGCTCTTTTAAAGAGCGCCAGTATTGCATTATTTGCTTTTTCATACTGCACCTCGCAGTTTAATTTCGCCTACTACAAAATCGCCATCGTTATTTAACGACCCTTGCTCAACCGTTAACCCTTGTTGCTCAAGTATACTTTTTACTTTACCAAACGTTTGAAAGTCTTTTGCGCGTGCGCGTATTCGCAGCTCATTACGGCGTTTATCGTAACGTAGGGTTTCTGGCGTAAATTCGCTTACTTGCGAAAACACGCCAACCAATTGGCTGGTCAAATCTAGAAACCCGGCTTCACTTTCGCCATTAATGGTTTTAAGCGCGCCCCTGATTTGGCTTTTAATTAAGTTAGGACGTACTTTAGTTCCTGGGAATGCTTTTTGGTATCTATCCACTACCTGGGCTTTAGCAAGCTCAACACGCGAGTTAAGTTGATTTAGTTCAACCAGCTTTATAGCAATGGTAGCAAATAAAGCAACACCGGTAATAATGGCTGCGCCCTTCCAATAACCCCACCACAGTGCACTTTTCTTTTTAAGCTGATACATGCCTTGGCGTAAATTAAATTTAACGCTTGGAAGTTGTTTAGCAAATAAGGCCAATGGTAAATCGTAGTCGCTTGCTTGCGAAATTAGGTTAATACATTCAGGAAACTGATTAGCCGGGCTATAGTGCTTTACACTCGGCTCGCCAAGTGCACTTAAGTAATCCCTTAGCCAGCTATTCTCAACGGCACTAATATGCCAATCGCCTCTTTTAAATAACCACTGATTATTAAGCTCTATGGCGGTTAATGTATCATCGTCGGCTGTAGGCAGTAGCAGGGCATCAGGTAAAATGGTGTATACCGCCAAGCTATGCTCTGAAAATAAAGCAAGCCAAGCCTCAAACCACTCGCGGTCAGTTAAGGCAACTTTAATTGCATGCTGCTCATTAATCATAGTGGGCTCGCCAATTGCGACAAATAGCTCGTCTATATCGCACGCAATATCTTCTTCAAGCATGTACGGCAACGCTTGCTCTAACTTGCGATTCCACTTAGTCGGCAACGCCACTGTTTTAAGCTGCACCTGATCGCTAGGCAGTAATACCACTACCTCGCGGGTTTGCGCTTTTTCACTTAGCTCACTTAAACGGCTTGCATCGGTTAATTCCCCACTGGCAATTATTTCTTGTTCTTGTGGTGAATAAATTAACCAATTTAATTTATCTTGCTCTGTTTGACCCGTGCGGATCAGCAGTATTTCTGTCACTGTACGCCTCCAAATTTTCGCGCCAGTATCGTTACTTCGCCATTTTTGGCATGAAGTAATGTGGTCATCGAAAAACGCAAATCGACAAATGTCGCCTGCGTTTGTAATTTAAAATATTCGCTGTTAATACTAAATAGTTCTTTAACCGAATCTAAATTTGTACCGCCTTGCTGCTGTACCTCGGAAAAAAATTCATCCACGCTATCAAATCCGGTTTCAGGGCGAGCTGCTATAACGGCCTCTGCGCCCGATAACGATAATTCGTCAATCATGGCACTTAAAATAAGTGCCTGTTCGGGAAGTAACGTATTGACGTTAATCGATAATAAGGAAGACCCCGGAATAACACACACAAAAGGTAATACCTTTTCCATTACTAGCGGATTAAAACCTTTTACCAAACGCAGCTCAGAAGGTGATGCAAATAAACTATTTGCGCTCATATAAGGGTAATCACGCGATAAATACTCGTCTTCTTCAGCGCCTGAACGATAGGTAATGCTGTTTTCATCAAGCCAGTCAAATACACTGTCTGCCATTGCTTCTTCGCTTTCCTCGGCAGGTAAATCTTCAATGTTTTCTAATAATGCAAAGAGTGCTTTATGAGCAGGGTTGGTTTTGCTGGTAGAGTTTGGGTCTGGTGCTTCCCCTAATGCATTTAAATTTAAACACGCCTGTAAGTCAGTAATTGTACCGCTTAGAGTACCGTTATCTACAGGGTATTGGGTGTCGCCTTGCGTGGCCCAAACCTGATCTAACGAGGTTTTGTCAGGATCATCGTCTTTACTTAACTTTAGTGCCTTTATTGCCAACTCTTCACCGCCGTAGGCATACCACTTTGCTTGTTGGTGACCTTGCAGGTTAGTGCTTTTTTGAACCTGCACCATTAAATTAGCACTCATTTCTACGGCTAATATCGCGGCTAGTGCAACAATAAACAGCACAATAACTAATGCGGCACCGCGTGATTCGCGCTTATTCATTAATTACTCTCCCCGCTGTTTTTGCCCTGCCCGGGTACTAAAAAAACACGACGAATAGGCTCTGCCTCAATTGGTTGTAAAGTAACCGCAACCGCCTTAGGTAAGGCTTTTATTTGCCATTGCTCTTGCCATTCGTTGTTGGCATCTAAAAATTCAAATTTAAGTTCTTCAATACCTTTTAAAACAACTTGTACCCGCGGCTCCATATTATCAAGCTGATCTACATACACTCTGTATACACGCTCTAAATTGTCATCAAGCACTCTATACCCTACGGCTTGTAACTCAGAACGAGGCAGCAAGTTGATTGGGTTAACCCAGCCATCGCGTACAAATGCAATACCATCGTATTGGCTTTCTAATATATAACGCCCTGCTAGTAAGTATTGCTCTTGCGCATCACCGGCTTCGTTACGTACAGTGCGCTGAGTCATTTGGCTAAAGTCTTGGTCCATTAACCTAAATGCGGTTTGTAGGCCGTTAAGCTCCGCTATTTTTTCATCAGACGCTTCTTTTGCTTTGGTGGTTGAGTCTAAAATTTGGTGAGTAGCCATAATCACCACCGCTAAAATAGCCATAGCAACTAATACTTCGATTAATGTAAATCCGCGCTGCTTCACTTATTAGCTGCCTTTATTTAAATAAGTTGAAAGCTCGTACACCGATTGCTCGTATTTTTCGTCGCTAAAAACATTTATGGTCACTTTTACAAAGCTTTTGTCTGCGGTTTTTGCTATTTCTTGCTTCCAAAACCACTCAACGCCCGCCATTACTTCGCTGCCGCGCGCGCCATTTTTAGCCTGCCAGTCTTTACCTTTACTACGCTGCACCACCAACACATTTTCTGCCACCCACGATGCATACGTTTGCTCTTCAAGTGTTGTTAAATGATTTATATGCTCGCCGGTTGCTTGCATAGCTGCAATCCCAGCCATAGCACAAATACTTAACGCTACAAGCACTTCGAGTAAGGTAAAGCCTTTATTTAGCCTCATTATTATGGCTCTTTTCGCAAATTAACAGGGGCTGTAAATTCCCCTTCAATGTAATACACAGGCTCGCTTTGCTCTTTTAATTCAACAATAAGCTGAAAGGCGCTGACCTCGCCAGATGATAAAATAAGGACTTGCGGTATTTTTAGTTTTTCAAGCTCTAATAAGCTATCGTCATCGCCGCCGCTCATTAGTTCACGCCAATTTGCTTGCTCAAGTAAGTTCTCTTGTGACCAGGCTAAATCTTCTAAATTGAGCGTGAGTTTTAACCGTTCATCCAGCTCAATAGGCTTGTAAAGATCTTCGCGGTCAAAGGTAATCCATTTTTCGCCATCAAATACTAGAAACTCAAGGGTGTTTTCTTCAACCATTAAGCCAAGTTCTATTTGATTTAAAATAGCAAATTCAGAGGCCATGTTAATGGTGGTATGCAGCCTAAGCGCTTGTGTATCAAGCTCATCTTCGGCACCGCCTTCTAAGCTGTATACCACCATTTTGGTCGCAAATGCGATAATAGTAAGTACCACTAAAATTTCTATTAAGCTAAACCCACGGTGGTGGGCGCGCATACGATTAAGGCTTACTTGCATAGTAAGCCTCTTGCAATCGTATTTAACCATACTGCTAGGTTAAGTCGCATTTATTGCTCGTCTTCGTTCCAGTTGCCAATATCATCATCGGTACCGGCTTCGCCATCAGGTCCCATTGAAAAAATATCAAATTTGCCAATTTCACCTGGGCTAATTAGCTGGTACGGGTTGCCCCATGGATCTTCTGGTAATTCATTTACAAAACCACCATCAGGGAAACGCTTAGGAATTGGTTCAATGCTGGTTTTATTGACCAATGCTTCTAAGCCTTGCTCTGTGCTTGGGTAGCTTTTATTTTTAAGCTTGTATAAGCTCATTGCATCTTCAAGCTGTTGAATATCTAGATGTGCTTTATCGATAGCAGCTTCTTCTTGTTGGCCCATAATATTAGGCGCCACAATTGACATAATCATCCCGATAATAACCAATACCACCATTACTTCGAGTAAAGAAAAACCTGATTGTTTATTCACGTAAATACCTCATTTTCCAAAAACATAATTTAATTTGGCGTCATCTAAGTAAATAGTAACTTAGCTAACCCCTTAAAGCTTAAAGTCCTACCGCTTTATTCATTGCCATTATTGGCTGTAAAATAGCCATTACTATAAACAAAACAATCACCGCCATTGAGGCAATCATTGCTGGCTCTAATAATTTTAATGATACGTTTACCATGCTTTCAAACTCACGGTCTTGGTTATTAGCCGCGCGCTCTAACATTTGTTCTAGCTCACCTGATTTTTCACCGCTGGCAATCATGTGCAGCATCATCGGCGGAAACAACTTAGTTTGCTGTAAAGCCGCTCTTAGGCTTGCACCTTCACTGACTCTATCGGCAGCATCTGCCACTGATTTTTTCATTTTTTTATTCGCTAATACACCACCCGATATGCGCATTCCTTCAAGTAGTGGCACTGAGCTTGACGATAAAATACTGAGCGTACGTGCAAAACGCGCGGTATTAATACCCCGCGCTACTTTACCAAAACCAGGCATGTGCAGTACGCGGTCGTCCCACCAAAAGCGAATTTTAGGTTGTTTAAGTGCATGTTTAATGCCTACTGCCAGCGCAGTAATGACTAACAAACTTATAAACCAATAATTTTGTACAAAGTGGCTGCCTGCCATAACCCATTCGGTCGTCCAAGGCAGTACTTGCTTAGTTTTTTCGAAGGTTTTTAAAATTTTAGGCACAACAGTACCGAGTAAAACCGAAACAATACCAATAGCAAAAATAACCAAAATGGTAGGATAAACCATGGCTTGAGTAATTTGGCTGCGCATGTGTTGGCGCTGCTCGGTGTAATCGGCAAGGCGATTTAATACTTGGTCAAGGTGCCCTGATTTTTCACCTGCGGCTACCATTGCTCGGTATAAATCGTCAAATACATGTGGAAATTCACTCATGCCATCGGCCAGTGTATAACCCTCTACTACCTTTGAACGTACCGACATAAGCATACGTTTTAAGCGAGGCTTTTCACATTGCTCTGCCACCGCCATGACAGCCCCTTCAACTGGCAATGCCGATTGAATGAGCGTCGCAAGCTGGCGCGTAATAAGGGCTAAATCGGAGGTTGATACGCTGGGTTTAAAAAAACGACTTAATAGCGGCGTTTTTGCGCCACTAACTTGTTTTTCCCCTTCTGCTGCAGGGACAACTTCAAGCGGCGTAAGTTTTTTTTCGCGCAGCGCTTGGCGAATTTGCTTAGCTGTATCGGCTTCTAAAATGCCTTTTTGTTCTTTCCCTCGGCCATCAAGGGCACGGTATTCAAACGCCGCCATGGTTAGGCTTCCTCACGGGTAACGCGTAGAATTTCTTCAAGGGTTGTTTTGCCTGCCAATACGCGGCTACAGCCATCTTGGCGTATGCTTGGGCTTTTTTGGCGAATGTATTTTTCAACACTTTGCTCGCCTTTACCGCTGTGGATCATTTCGCGTATTTCTTCATCAACCACGAGTAATTCATGAATACCAGTACGGCCGCGGTAACCATTAAAGTTACACTCTTCACAGCCTACTGCGCGGTAAATTGTAGGTGCGCTATCAAACGGTACACCTAGCAGCTCACACTCACGTTCATCAGCAGTGTGACCTTCTTTACAGCTATTACATAAAGTACGTACTAAGCGCTGCGACAGCACGCCTAACAATGACGATGACAGCAAGAATGGTTCTACACCCATGTCTTCCATACGGGTAATTGCGCCCGAGGCGGTGTTGGTATGTAGCGTAGACATAACTAAGTGACCTGTAAGCGATGCTTGCACGCCAATTTGCGCGGTTTCAAGGTCACGTATTTCACCGACCATTACTACATCGGGATCTTGACGTAATATTGCACGAAGCCCGCGGGCAAAGGTCATATCTACTTTGGTGTTTACTTGTGTTTGGCCAATCCCCGGAATTTCGTACTCTATTGGGTCTTCTACCGTTAAAATATTACGATCGCGAGAATTTATTTGGCTCATACCGGCGTACAAGGTGGTACTTTTACCAGAACCCGTTGGGCCAGTAACCAAAATAATACCGTGTGGTTTACTAATTAAATCAGCAAACAACTCTCGGTTTTGCGGCGTCATACCTAAATCTTCAAGGTTTAAGCGGGCATTGTTTTTATCAAGTAAACGCAGTACTACACGCTCACCAAAGCTAGATGGCATGGTAGATACACGTACATCTACTGCACGCCCTGCAATACGCAGGCTGATACGACCATCTTGGGGAATACGTTTTTCTGCTATATCTAGTTTCGCCATTACTTTAATACGCGATACTAATAACGAAGCAAGCTTACGATTAGGTTTAAGCACTTCTTTTAATACGCCATCAACCCTAAAGCGAATCACGAGCTCTTGCTCAAAGGTTTCGATATGTATATCGGATGCACCTTCTTTAATTGCTTCGCTTAACATGGCGTTGATTAGTTTGATGATAGGCGCATCATCATCGCCGGCTAATAAATCTTCGGTTTGTGGGAGCTCATCGGCAAGGGAGAATAAATCGACCTCATTACCAATATCTTCCATCATTTGTTGTGTTTCAGAGCTGTCGCGCTGATACGCAGCCTCTAATAGTAACTCAAATTTATCGTCTGCTAATTGCTCGAGGGTAAAGCCTTTACCTGCAATGCGACGCACTTCTAGCAATACTTCAACATCTAGCTCGCCGCGGTAATACACAACTTGCTGTTCATTATTTTTACTAAGCAGTACACCCGCTCTGCGCGCATACGAAAAAGGTAAACGCTTTGGAGGCAACTCAACTAAATCGTTACTTGTAAGTAACTCCTCAGAGCGTGTTTCATCACTACGATGAACCACGTCTTCGTTTATTTGTTCTATTGCGCTAGTCATCTTCACGCTCTGCACGTTCTTTAGAGCTCAATGCTTTTAAGTGCTCTTCATAAGTTGGTGGCAGAATAAGCTCATCATCCCAAGATGGAAGTAAAGGAACATCTGAATTTGGCATAAGCTCTATACCATCTTCTTTCTCTTTCATTTGCTCGCCACGGATAAAGTTATACTTATCAAAGCTTAACTTATTCATATTAACGCCATCGCGAATAATAGTTGGGCGAATAAATACAATAAGATTACGCTTACGTTTGGTCGTATTTGTTGACTTAAATAAGTGACCTAAAATTGGAATATCACCTAAAATTGGTACCTTAGATACACTTTCTTGTACGTCTTCATCAATTAGGCCGCCTAACACAACCATACCGCCATCATCAGCCATAACGGTTGTGGTAATGGCGCGCTTATTAACAGAAATATCAACAGCGGTTGCACCACTTACACTCGATACTTCTTGTTCAATTAATAATTGTACTGCTGAGCCATCGTTAATTTGTGGGGTTACTTTTAGTTTTACACCCACTTCTTGGCGTTCAATGGTTTGAAATGGATTATCGTTATTACTGCCTGTTTGCGAACCAGTAATAATGGGCACTTCTTGACCCACTATCATCGACGCTTCTTCGTTATCCATGGTGGTAATAGAAGGTGTAGCCAGTATGTTTGAGTTAGTGTCAGTTGAAACGGCCTGAATAATTGCACCCCAGTCGTTTTTAACTAAACCAAACGCTAAGCCATTAACACCACTTAGTAGCGAGGCAAGTGCCGAATAATCACCCTCAGTTGTTTCATCGTAGCTGGTTACTTTACCTGATTCTGTGCCTATTATTGTTTGTGTGGTTGTGGTGTCTTGCGCTTGAATACCTGCAACCGCTAATGAGCCTACAGGCACAGTTGAGCCATTATTAAACTGCAACATACCGCCATCTTCTGAAATCCATTGCGTACCTAAATTAACGCCATCCGATTCCATTACTTCAACAATAATCGCTTCTACAAGTACTTGCGCACGGCGAATATCGAGCCTATCAATCACGGTCTCTAATGAGCGCATGGTATCGGGCTGTGCCGTAATAACTAATGAGTTTGAGTCAGGGTGAGCTTCTATACTGGCATCGTTTTTATTGTTTGTGCGAGTTTTACTTGTGCCTTGGCCATCTTCTGCAAGCGTTTTACTTACGCCTTGCAGTACTTTTACTAAATCCTCTGCTTTGGCGTAGTTTAAGTAAAATACTTTGGTATTACCTTGGCTTTCAAGTTCGCCATCTAGGCGCTTAATTAGTTCTATAGCACGGGTACGGGCTTGCCCTTCACCGCTTACTATTACGCTGTTAGTACGGCCATCGGCAACCACCTTAGGGATCAAAAATTCAGGAACGCTGCCTTTACCGCTGTCTTTGTAAATATTTTCAACAACCGATACTACATCGTCTGCCGTTGCATATTTAAGCTTAACAATATCTACACGCTTATCACCGGCTTGATCCACCGAGCGAATAATTTCTACTAAGCGATTAACCGACGCTGCATGACCAGTAAGCATCATGACATTGGCAGCATTAAAGTTTGCTACATGGCCACCGTCTTTTTGGTCGCTAAATTGACGTACTAATGGACCAAGCTCTTGAACACTTACATTTTTAACGCGTACCACACGGGTGATCATCATATCGCCCGATGCAGCGCTGTTTTCTGTAATTAGCGGTACATTTGACTTTTTAGCGTCAGAGCTTTTTTCAATCTTGATAATACCGTTGTCCATTTCTACTGCTGAGTAGCCATACACTTCCAGTACATTTAAGAAAAATTGGTAGTACAGCGCTTCATCCATTAACTCATAACTGCGTACGTTTACTTTACCGCGCACATTTGGGTCAATGATCACTGTTTTATTAAGGTTTTTACCAACAATGTTTATAAACTCGTTGATATCTGTGCCTTTAAAGTTTGCAGCATATTCAACAGCTGAAACCGACAACGAAATACTGGCTGCTAAAAAAAGCGCTGCGTACTTAGCTAACCCTTTTTTAATTTTTTTGAGGTGTAGCACCTGAACCATTATGTTAAAACTCCAAAGCTAAGTTATTGCAGGCTAAATTGCACATCGATTTGCTCACCGTCACGTTCTATCGTAATTGTGGCATCGCTGGTATTACGCAGCTCATTAATAGCTGCCATTGCCTGTTGTAAATCTGTTAATTGGTAGCCGTTAATAGCCACGGCTAAATCATTATTCTGTAGGCCCATTTGTTTAAACAGAGCAGGCTCTTTACCTGGGCTCAAGCGATAGCCGATTAACTCGCCATCGCTCATTGCTTGTGAAACACGAATATAATCAAATAACTTACCAGGCTCACTTAGTAGCTCTTCTCGTGTTTCTATTATTGCTTCTTTTACATCTGGGTCAGCGGTTGCGTTAATTTGCAACTCGCTTTGCTCTATTTTTTGTGGCCCCATGTCTTGTGCTTCGCGAGCGGCAAGCACAGGCATAGACACTTTTTTACTAAAGTCGAGACCATCTAGCATTAGCGTTTCAAATCGCCCGTTTACACTTAAAATAACGCGATCGGGAAGTATTTGCGCAACCTCTGCACGGGTCCCTTGTACAACCTCTTCAACTAAGTAACTAACTTGTCGCCCCTGTGACTCAATAATAGCAATACCTGCCTTGTCGTCGTTACTTACAGCAACAATGCCAGTTAGATTAATACTTAAGCGTGTTTCTGGCGCATTATTAATTACTTCGTTTTGCTGCGCAGTATTGGTTTTATTTGTTACAGTTTTTTTACCAAATAAAAATTGCTCTATAATATTTTGTACTGAGGTAGTACTAGAAGCCTTCGATGCGGCTGAATAGTGAGATGGAGTAAGCGGTGTAGAGACCGGTTGTGGCCATACCAGCCATACTAATTTTGAGAGTAAATAAGCAAGATAAACAACGACTAACAGCGTAACTACTGCGCTTAATTTAGCATGGGGTAGCCGTGTTAAAAATTGTTTAAGCTGTTGAATTTGCTGTTCCATAATAATGTTCTTATTTTAATTTACTGCATAAGCGCGTACCCATAGTACCCTTTCATTTTTCATTCAACAAGCACACTAATATTAAACTTTGTAAACAGATTAATATAACAATGTAATGTTGACTAAAAAACCAGCACGCGCCGTAATACCTTCATCCTACGATGATTTCATGATAAATTTTACGATATATAAATAGTCGATTGAAGAAGCCTAATGAGTAAAAAAAATAATACTAATGCCGACTCAGACCACAACAGTGAGCCAAAAGTTCGATTAGATAAATGGTTATGGGCTGCGCGCTTTTATAAAACCCGTGCGCTTGCACGCGAAATGGTGCAAGGCGGCAAAGTACATTATAATGGGCAACGTACTAAAGCGAGTAAAACTGTGGAGGTTGGCGCAACCATAAAACTTGCCCAAGGCGTTGATGAAAAGCTTATCAAGGTACTTAAAGTGCTTGAAAAACGCCAAAGCGCCCCCATTGCACAGACCTTGTATCAAGAAACTGATGCAAGTATTGCAAAACGCGAAGAAAACGCCATCGCACGCAAAAATAACAGCTTCTTTGCTCCACATCCGGATAAAAAGCCCGATAAAAAGCAACGACGCGAACTTTTAAAAATGAAATCAAGTTAGGTATAGCCGCTCATGCAACAAGATTTACTGCACCGTTATTTATTCGACAAACTCGATGTTCGTGGCGAACTCGTTCAAATTGAGCACGCCTACAACGAGATGATAGCTAATCACAATTACCCTGAGCCAGTTAAAGCATTATTAGGTGAATTACTCGTTGCAACGTGTTTATTAACTGCCACTTTAAAGTTTGAGGGTGAAATAGCCGTTCAGCTACAAGGCGATGGCCCTGTTAAATACGCTGTTATTAACGGCGACGATAAACAAAATATGCGTGGTATTGCGCGCATGCAAAGCGAGGTTAGCGGCACAACGGTAAAAGAGCTTGTAGGTAAAGGTTATATGGTTATTACCATTACTCCAACCAAAGGCGAACGTTATCAAGGCATAGTGCCTCTTGAGCACGATACATTAAGTAAATGTATTGAAAGCTACTTTGAGCAATCAGAACAGCTAAAAACACGCCTTTGGTTTGCAACCGACACAACAGAAGGGAAAGCCAAAGCCTGTGGGTTGTTTTTACAAGTACTGCCTGTTGATAAGCAAAAATCAATTAATGACTTCACTCACTTAGAAGCCTTAAGCGATACAATTAAACGCGAAGAGCTATTAGAGCTTGATGCCAATACCGTATTAACGCGCTTATATCACGAAGATAACCCGCGCGTATTTGACCCGCAAGCTATTACATTTAAATGTGGCTGTAGTAGAGAGAAAACCATTACTGCTTTAGTTAATGTAGGCCAACAAGCATTACTTGATGATGTTGCTGAAAATGGCGCTGTTAACATTAGCTGCCATTATTGCCTAAAAGAATATGTTTTTGACGAGCAAGATATTAAAAACATTTTTAATTAACCTCCCACCTCATAATCAAATATAAAGCCGCAAAATATGCGGTTTTATATTATAAGATGATGATACCGGTGTCATGAATTTTGTTAATTTACTGACACCGGTATCATTGAAATTATTCATGTTTTTTAGCAAATATATGTGTTTTTAGGGCCTTTACAGGCTCGAATATCTCAAATCCTTCTGTTACTATAATTTCAGCTTAAGGGAACTAAGAACCCAGAGCTATCCCGTTCAAACTCTCACACATAGTTAGGTATAAACATGACTACAAGCGCAACACGTTTTGTCGATTTAACCGCAGCTGAACTTGTCGAGCATGCGATTCGTCGTGGCGAAGGGACACTAGCCGCAAATGGAGCCTTTGTTGCAATTACAGGCAAGCGCACTGGTCGCTCTCCTAAAGATCGCTTCATTGTAAAAGAAGCAACAACGCAAGATGATATCCAATGGGGCAATGTAAACCGCCCATTCGATGCTGACAAATTTGACGCTTTATGGGCTCGCGTAGAAGCACATGTGCAAAGTAATGACCACTTCACCTCTCACCTAGAAGTTGGCGCAGACCCTGAGCACTATCTACCTGTAGTTGTTACTACAGAAACAGCGTGGCACCATATTTTTGCTAAAAACATGTTTATTGAGCCTAAAAACTATAATGCATCTGATTTACCCCAATGGCAGGTAATGAATGTGCCTTCGTTTGTTTGTGACCCACAACGTGATGGCACCAACAGCGACGGCACTGTTATTATTAACTTTGCTCAACGCAAAGTGTTACTTGCTGGTATGCGTTATGCCGGTGAAATGAAAAAATCGATGTTCTCCGTTCAAAACTTTCTTCTTCCAGCAAAAGGTGTATTACCAATGCACTGCTCTGCTAATGTAGGAGAAGCGGGTGATACAGCACTATTCTTTGGTTTATCGGGTACTGGTAAAACAACTTTATCGGCCGACCCAACACGCTTTTTAATTGGTGACGACGAACACGGTTGGGCACCAGGAAGCGTATTTAATATCGAAGGTGGCTGTTACGCAAAATGTATCGACCTCTCACAAAAAAATGAGCCAGTAATTTGGAATGCTATTCGCTTTGGTACAATTTTAGAAAACGTTGTACTTGATGAAACACGCACACCTGACTTTAACGATACAAGCTTAACGCAAAATAGCCGTGCTGCTTACCCGCTAGAGCACGTAGAAAAGCGCAAAGTTGAAAACCGTGCTGGCGAGCCAAAAGCTGTTGTATTTTTAACCTGTGATGTGAGCGGTGTTTTACCGCCGGTTTCTGTACTTAGCGAAGAAGCCGCTGCTTTTCACTTTTTAAGTGGTTACACGGCTAAAGTAGGCTCTACAGAGATTGGCTCAACTAGCGATATAGAATCTACATTCTCAACGTGTTTTGGCGCCCCTTTCTTCCCTCGCCCTGCAGGTGTTTACGCTGAGCTGCTTATGAAGCGTGTACGCGAATTTGGCGCAAAGGTTTACCTTGTTAATACAGGGTGGACAGGCGGCCCATACGGTACTGGTGAACGTTTTGATATTCCAACTACCCGCGCTGTAATAGATGCAATCGTATCTGGTAAGTTAGCCAATGTAGAAACTCAGCATATCGATGTATTAAATCTAGACGTACCAGTGGAAGTCCCAGGTGTGGATAGCAAGCTACTTAACCCAATTAATACATGGGAAGATAAAGCAAAATATAATGAATATGCAGCAAAACTTGCCGCTGACTTCACTGAAAACTTCGCTAAATACGATGTATCAGATGATATTAAAAATGCAGGCCCAAAAGCATAATTAATTACCAAGCCTGATTTAAACGCCAGCCTATAAAGCTGGCGTTTTTGTTTGCTAAGCTAATTATTTTATTGCTGCGACATTTTGTCGCAGCTCATTTCTAGTAAACAAAGATACAATGCGCCATCCCTTTACTGCATATTTTTAATGGTCACTCTTTTATGCGTTTTAATGGTTCATGGCGAAAAATTGCAAGACGTGTACATTTATACCTAGGCTTATCTATCGGGGGTATACTCGCACTCATTGCTCTAACAGGTTCTATACTCGTTTATTACCCAGAACTAGATGAAAATATAAGTAGTTTAAGTACAGAAACAGCGAGGCCTATAAATTGGGATACCGCATATCAAACGTTACAAACTCACTACCCAGATAAACAAAGCTCGTGGCGTTTAGAAAGCACCAAAGATAAACATTATATTCCCGCAAGATATTACAACCAAAACGAAACAGTGGATCACGCTTTGGCACCACTTATGGTTTGGCTAAGCCCTGATGGCAGGCTTATATTACGTGAGGATGTATGGGGTAACTACTTTGTTACCTGGATTTATAACGTACACTTCTCGTTACTTGCAGGTAGCACTGGTACAATCGTTATAGGCTATATAGGAATAGGTAGCCTTATACTCCTCATATCAGGCCTATGCGCTTGGTGGCCTAAAAAAGGGCAATGGGCTAAGTCATTAAAGTTTAAAGCGCGCAGCTCTTTACTGGGCTTGTTATATGACTGGCACAAGTTGCTTGGTTTAATTTTTGCTCTGCCTTTAATCCTATTAACAGCAACCGGTATAATGTTAGCAATACCAAAGCAAACCGATCCTTTAATAACAGCTCTGCTTGGAAATATAGATAAACCTAACAGCGCAATAATAAAACCCCAGCGCAGTATTTCTTTATCAGCAGCACTTAGTACAGCACAAGAGGCCATGCCAAATACACGGCTAGCATGGGTAGAAACCCCGTCAAATCACAATGCGGTATATCGGTTTAGGTTCAAAACCAAAAGCGATCCCTCTTATCGCTTTCCTCACAGTTATGTGCAAGTAAATGCAAGCACAGGAGAGCTCATAAGTGTTTTTAATATAGATAAGATGAGCATTGCCAGTAAATTTAAAAACTGGTTGCATCCACTTCACAATGGCAGCATTGGCGATCAGCCATTACGAATTCTATGGGTTTTATCAGGTGTAGCCACCGCTTTGTTATTTGCCCTGGGCCTTTTTAGGTGGCTCATTAAAACGAAACGATTTAAATACACTATAAGCTAATTACAAAGCTTATTTAAAATATCAAACGAGCCCTTCACAACCTAAACCTGCTTGTATAGCTAGCTACGTCCTAAATTACGAGCTGCTTATGCAGCGTAAATCAAAGCAAAAGCTATATAGATAGTCAAACTGCCTTATACAAAACTTAAGGTGCTACGCTTGATAATAAGCTAAGACCTATGAACTGTTTGTAAAATTAATTCATTACTTTAAGTTATATTGCGTGCTTTAATCGCGGGTTTCGTTACCCTCAATCCACGCTACGGAGGAGTAGCGGAACTATATAAAGGCAGGTATTTCACTTTTCTGCAAACGTAAAAAAGCCCGGCTCTTTCGAGTCGGGCTTTCTTGTATTTGGAGCCTGGCAATGTCGTAGTGCCCACAGCGGTAGAGAGTCACATAGCAAATGCTACACTATCGTTGGCCGAGGCTCGCCTTCGAGCTGTTTTACTTCTCTGATGAGTTAGTCATGGGTCTGGCTATTTATTAAATCCCAGACAGCAAAAAACCCGTCACATCGCTGTAACGGGTTTCTCTTATTTGGAGCCTGGCAATGTCCTACTTTCACATAGCAAATGCTACACTATCATCGGCGCTGTTTCGTTTCACTACTGAGTTCGGCATGGGGTCAGGTGGGTCCAAAACGCTATGGTTACCAAGCAAAT
>NZ_JAQREZ010000052.1:0-27049 GCF_028598715.1 Pseudoalteromonas sp. GABNS16E | reverse complement strand
GGTTATGGACTTATAATAATGAACGCCCTAACATGGGCATAGGTGGGATAACACCCATACAAAAACTGGAAAAGTTAAACAACGAAAATTCTACAGATAACCTCCATTAAAAATGGGGAGATTACCATCCCTTTAATGTTTAATTGTGCATTACATTAGCCTATACGCGCTGCAAAGTCCGAATTATTTTACATCGCATACAAAGGCAAGTTTGTCGTTTTTATAACTCATTCGCGTTATGTTTGTCTCGCAATATGGGCTTAAGTTAAGCCATTGAGAAACCTCATCGGTGCCACTTAAATTACGCATATATACACGGTTTTTAACCGCATAAGCCACTGTATTAGCATCTTTTAAAATAAAGTCCTGTACTTGCTCTGGCAATCTAAGTAAATCTTCTACCTGTTTAGATTGCGGGTTAAAGCTTGCTAAAATATGCTGATCATTTTTTGTGTAACTAAATAAAAATCTTGCGGTTTTACTGTTATAAATAAGCGTACGCCCTATGTTACTTGCTACCACCTCGCCTTTTGCCGCAGCAACCGAAGTATATTGCAATGTATGTGGCTCACCTAAAATAAACATCACTAAGTCGCTTTGAGCGCCCCATGCGTGGTAGCCAACAGGTTCAATCCAATCAAAAATACGGCTCGGTGCTTGCTCAGTATCGAGTGGGTATTGCCACAACTTTTGTTTGCTATCTTGCTCTACCACAATGGCCGATAAACTTTGTTTTGAGGGCATAACAGTGGGCGAATATTCGCTCACTGGCGTATTTGTTATGTTACTTACTTGCTTGGTTGCTAAATCATAATAGGCAATATCGGTTTGACTTTGCTCGCTTGAAATAACTTCATGGGTGAAATAAATACCCTGGTTTGTTAAATAAGGTTGGTTGTTATAGCTATTTTTGTCGCTCACTATACTCACTTGCATACCGTAGGGTGTATTTAAATCAGCAAGTAATATTTGGCTTTTAGGCATGCTAGCCTGCGCTGTAGCAAGGCTTAGCGCCGCTAAAGAGACTAGCCCAAGCCATGGTTTAATAAGTTTCATGCTTTCTCTCGTTTTATTTTTAAGCACCTCATGATAACGTTATTTGCCGATGGCGTCACTTGACCTAAGTCAGTCAACTCTTTATAACTAACTTGGTCCTAAAAAAGAGAAAATACATGTCAGCTAAACATCCTATCATTGCTATTACAGGTTCGTCGGGTGCGGGAACTACCACTACCACCAATGCAATTAAACATATTTTTCGTAGCCTCAACATTGATGCGGCTTTTATCGAAGGAGATAGCTTTCATCGTTACACGCGCCCAGAAATGGATAAAAAAGTACGCGAAGCACAACAAGAAGGTAAACACATAAGTTACTTTGGCCGTGAAGCCAATGACTTTGGCGCATTAGAAACCTTATTTGGTACCTACGGCGAAACAGGCCAAGGCAAGTTACGCCGATACTTACATACCTTTGACGAAGCAGTGCCATACAATCAATTACCGGGGACGTTTACCCCTTGGCAAGATCTTGAAACAAACACTGATCTAATGTTTTACGAAGGCTTGCACGGTGGCGTGGTTGATCAGGAGCATGATGTAGCTAAGCACGTGGATCTACTTATAGGCATGGTGCCTATTATTAACCTTGAATGGATCCAAAAATTGATCCGCGATACGCAAGACCGCGGCCACTCTCGCGAAAAAGTAATGGACTCCATTGTACGCAGTATGGATGACTACATTAACCACATCACACCGCAGTTTTCGCGCACCCATATTAACTTTCAACGTGTGCCAACGGTTGATACGTCAAACCCATTTAGCGCAAAAGATATTCCTTCGCTAGATGAAAGCTTTGTGGTTATTCGCTTTAGAGGAATTGATGACGTTGATTTTCCGTATTATTTACAGATGATTGAAGGCAGCTTTATGTCACGTATAAATACCCTTGTGGTGCCAGGCGGTAAAATGGGTTTAGCAATGGAGCTGGTGCTTACTCCGCTAATTAAAGACATTATTGTTAAAAAGCGAGCTCTTGAAAACCTAGCCCCTTTAGATATACCCATTTAGCCCCTCTTTTATGATTTACACTTCTGACGTACACTGCTGCTTTTGCTAACAGTGAGGGAAAACGTGTCGCACTCATTAAAAATTATTGTGGGCTCTAAAAACCCAGTAAAAATTAACGCTGCAAAACATATTTTTGCAATGTACTTTCCTAGTTACGAAATTGATTGCCAAGGCGTTGATGCTCCCTCAAATGTTCCCGATCAACCAATTGGCGAGGAACAAACCCGTATAGGCGCACAAAACCGAGTTACTTACTGTAAAAACATGTACCAAGCAGATTACTACTGTGCAATGGAAGGCGGTGCAGAGCAATTTAGCTATGGTGCTGCAACCTTTGCCTATGTTGTTATTAATAATGGCTCTGAGCAAGCGATAGGACGCAGCAGTAACCTGCCGTTACCGCAAGTGTTATATAACGCGCTGCTAAGCGGAGAAGAGCTTGGCGATGTAATGGATAAAGCATTTAACACTCATAATGTTAAGCAGAAAGGCGGCGCGATAGGGCTTCTCACAAACAATCATGCCACTCGCCAAAGCACCTACACCCAAGCGCTTACCTTAGCTATGGCTCCTTTTTTACACCCTAGCCTTTATCAGGAAAATTAATGAAATACAGTTATGTACTGTTTGATGCAGACGAAACACTATTCAGGTTTGATATTTTAGCGGGAATGACCCGCATGTTTAAAGCGTACAACATTGAGTTTACCCAAGCCGATTACATCCATTACCAAAAAACTAATAAGCAGCTGTGGATAGATTATCAAGATGGAAAAATTAGCGCCGATTACTTACAAGTAACCCGCTTTAACGAGTGGGCTGTAAAATTAGGGGTACCCGCTAAGGAGCTAAACGATGCATTTTTAGACGCTATGGCACAAATTTGTGAACCACTCCCCGGCGCAATCGATTTACTAAATGCCTTAAAACCGCATGCACAATTGGGTATTATTACTAATGGCTTTGCACGTTTGCAAGCCCTGCGCCTAGCGCATACCGGCCTTGAAAATATGTTTGATTGGCTGGTTATTTCGGAACTGGTAGGCATTGCTAAGCCTAACAAGGCTATTTTTGAGCACACATTTGAGCTTATGGGTAACCCAGACAAAAGCAAAATATTAATGGTGGGCGACACTGCCTCTAGCGATATTTTAGGAGGCAATAATGCCGGTATTGATACCTGTTGGCTACAGCACCCAGGCGAGCAGTTACCTGCAGGCATAAGCCCAACCTACACCATAACTGAACTGGCACAGTTACCAACAATTTTAGCGCTTTAAGCTGCGCGTCAATTATTCAAAATTAATAGTTATTAGCTGCAACTCGCTAATTTAAGGCAAAAAAAATGACGCTATTAAGCGTCATTTTTTATAACTGTTTGTGAGCGTGTATTTTTAAAAAATACTAAATTAGGCCGTCGCTAATTCAAGGCCGGGTGCAGGCATCGTAACAGGCGTTTCAAATGTTGCCCACTCCCATGCTGACTCTGTTGCCATAATTTTGCGAAGTAACTTATTATTTAAATCGTGACCCGATTTATAAGCCGTTACTTTACCTAGTAGGTTATGACCTGTCATAAACATGTCGCCCACACAGTCTAATATTTTGTGTTTTACAAATTCATCGCTGTAGCGCAAACCATTTGGGTTTAGTACTTTAAAGTCATCAAGTACTACTGCGCTGTCCATGCTGCCACCAAGTGCTAGGTTATTAGCATGCATGTATTCAATGTCTTTCATAAAGCCAAACGTACGTGCACGGCTAATTTCTTCAGTAAAGCTTTGCGCAGTAATATCTAAACCAATGCGCTGGCGGCTTTCATTAATGGCCGGGTGATCGAAGGCAATTTCAAAGTCGATGTGAAAACCATCATATGGTTCTACTTCGGCCCATTTATCACCTTCTTCAATACGTACTTTTTCTTTTATACGAATAAAGCGTTTCGCAACATTTTGCTCTTCAATACCGCCTTTTTGTAACAAATAAATGAACGGTAATGCACTACCATCCATAATCGGCACTTCTGAGCTGTCTAATTCAACAATTAAATTATCGATACCCATTGCAGCAACCGCTGCAATTAGGTGCTCAGTCGTTGATAAGCGAACGCCATCTTTGTTAATTAAACAGGTACACAGCTGCGTATCACCAACGGCTTCAGGTGTTGTTTCAAAATCAACAACCGGATCAAGGTCGACACGACGAAATACAATCCCGGTATTTGCGCTCGCAGGTCGGAGAGTTATTGTGACCTTCTCACCTTTATGAAGTCCAATTCCTATGGCTTTGACTACTTGTGCAATCGTACGCTGTTTAATCATAGGTTCGCTCACTTTTAAATCAGTTACAGTTAGACGGTGGAGTTTAACATAAATCCTTTTGCCTTTCAATATTTGTACATATTTCAAACAAAAACATTAGTAAATGTTAATCAGCCTGCTTACGTAAAAAAGCCGGAATATCAAAATAATCTCCGCCTTCTGATTTATCCGCTTTTTTACTGTTTTGCGCTGATGAACTTGCCGTGTTGCTTGAGCTTGTAGATGGCGCTTGTTCTTTGCTTTCTACTTGCGTGCTTGGCATCGTTTCTTCAGTGCTTGTGCCTTGGCTTGCAAAGCTTGGTACGTACATGCTGCTAGATTGCTTTGATGAACTTGCTACATCAGAACCTGATGCCTTTTTAAAGCCGTTATCAACAATACCAAACTGCGGACGACGATCGCCGCCTAAACCCGTAGCAACAACGGTTACACGTAACTCGTCGCTCATTTCTGGGTCAATAACCGCACCTACAACCACAGTTGCATTTTCAGACGCTAGCGCTTTAACGTGGTTACCCACAATTTCAAATTCTTCAATCGCAATGTCCATACCCGCGGTAATATTAACCAAAATACCTTTAGCACCGGTTAAATCAACGTCTTCTAGTAATGGGCTTGAAATAGCCGCTTCTGCAGCTTCTTGAGCACGATCTGGGCCTGATGCAGAGGCTGTGCCCATCATGGCAGTACCCATTGCTGACATTACGGTACGTACGTCGGCGAAATCCACGTTAATTAAACCAGAACGTGTAATTAGCTCCGCAATACCTTGAACCGCACCAAAAAGTACATCGTTTGCTTTAGCGAAGGCATCTAATAGTGTAGTCCCTTTACCTAAAACTTTAAGCAATTTATTGTTCGGAATTGTAATAAGTGAGTCTACAATTTCTGACAATTCGTTAATGCCTTGTTCAGCAGCTGCTGCGCGCTTTTTGCCTTCAAAGTCAAAAGGGCGCGTTACTACAGCAACCGTTAAAATACCTAATTCTTTGGCAATTTTAGCAACCACTGGTGCAGCACCAGTACCTGTACCACCACCCATGCCGGCAGCAATAAATACCATATCTGCGCCTTCAAGGCTGGCACGGATTGTTTCTGCATCTTCTTCAGCCGATTCGCGGCCTACTTCTGGGTTTGCACCTGCACCTAACCCTGAGGTGATTTGCGTGCCTAGTTGTACGGTAATATCGGCAGCGGAATTACGTAATGCTTGTGCATCCGTATTTGCGGCTATAAAGCGCACGCCTTCTATTTGTTGTTTTACCATGTGCTCAACAGCGTTACCGCCGCCACCGCCCACGCCAATTACCTTAATTACAGCTTCTTCGCTGTGTTGTTCCATCATATCAAACATGTTTACTCTCCGACTTGAGTACTTTAAAACTCGCCTTGGAACCATTTAGTAATGCGGTTCCACCAATTATTATTATCCTCTGCTTTCGACTTTTGTGCATTCATCGATTGCATAGTGCGCCCGTATTGTAACAAACCTACAGCGGTTGCGTACGAAGGATCGTCTACGTAGTCTGTCAAACCAACTATCCCGATTGGTTTGCCTATTCTCACTGGCATTTGGAAAATGTCTTCAGCCACTTCCATTGCGCCAGTCATTTTAGCAGTCCCGCCTGTAATAACGAGGCCTGCCGCAATTTGGTCTTCTAAACCTGAGCGACGAATTTCTTCCATCGCTAATTCAAATAATTCTCTAAAACGAGGCTCTACCACTTCAGATAAAGTATGGCGCGACATTAATCGTGCTGGTCGCCCGCCTACACTTGGTACTTCTATGGTGTCTTCGTTACTGGCCATTTGGCTACTTGCACATGCATATTGTACTTTGAGTGACTCAGCATGTGATATAGGTGTACGAAATATTTTTGCAATATCACCGGTTACTTGATTACCCGCCACTGGGATAACCGAAGAATGGCGTAATGCCCCGTTAATATAAATAGTGATATCCATTGTACCACCACCAATATCAAGTACCGCTACACCAAGCTCTTTTTCGTCATCGGTTAAAACCGAGTAACACGATGCAAGTGCGGTAAATATAAGCTGATCAACCTCTAAACCACAGCGCTCAACACATTTTTCAATGTTTTTAGCCATGTCGTTTGAGCAGGTAATAATGTGTGCACGTGCTTCCATACGTACGCCGCTCATACCAAGGGGGTTTTTAATGCCCTCTTGCATATCAATGCTGTATTCTTGCGGTAATGCATGCAGCATTTTACGCTCGGCCGAAATGGGCACAGAGCGCGCTATATGAATTACATTTTCAATGTCTTCATCGGTTACTTCTGTATTATTGATAGCAACCACGCCGCTTTCGTTTTGACATTGTATGTGCTTGCCAGAAATCCCTAAGTACACTGAGCTAATACGACAATCAGCCATTAACTCGGCTTCATCTATTGCTCGGCGAATCGACTCAGACACTAAGTTTAAATCGTTAACGCCGCCTTTATCCATACCATGAGATACTTGGCTGCCCACACCAACAATGCTGAGCTTGTTATCTGCGGTGATTTCACCTACCGTGGCCACCACTTTTGAGGTACCAACGTCTAATCCAATCACTAGGTTTCTTTCTGCTAACTTAGTCATGCCTTACTCTTATTTTGTAATTGCTGTTCTTGCACAGGCTTATAGCTAACTGCAAGGCCGGTATCATAGCGTAAATCTATTGCATCTATTTGTGCATCTGCACGCTTTTCCATGCGCGGGTACACATCTATAAACCGCTGTACTCGCTTTGCTTTGTCTTTGCGCCCTAAATTTAAGCGCACACCATTATCTAACCATAACTGCCACGAAAAACGCTCCGAAAGGGCTAAGCTTTTTAACGTTAATGCATTTACCTTTAGCATTTCGTCAAACTGCTTAAAGGCAATCCACGCTTCTTTTTCGCTGCCTTCTGGGCCGTAAAGTTGCGGTAAATCATTGGCGAGTTTATCGCTACTTGCTTCAAAGGCATCGCCACTTTGGTTTAGCAGTAAATCGCTATTCCAATGGGCTACGGCTTCGTGTTCAACTACGTACACTTGTATTGTATCGGGCCATTGCTTGCGTACCGATACGGTTGCAACCCAAGGTAAATCTTTTACCAGTTGCTGTACGCGTTTTACATCTAGCTCAAAAAAACTGCTTAAATCGGCCTTTTTTATTGCTTTTATTATGGCCTTTTCGTCAGTGTATTTGGGCTTTCCTAGCACTGTTAAGTGCTTTATTTGTGCATCTTTGTTCTCTACTAGCCAATCAGATACACCGGTAGTTATTTGCACGAGCCCAATCACTACCACCAGAAAAAAGCTCACACCAAAAATTAGCGACCAATTAAAGTTAAGTTGCTGTTTTAACTGTTGAGCTTTTTCTAAAAGGGGATGCATATTAAAGCGTTTGCCCCAAAATGCGAACAACTAATTGCTCAAATGTTGCCCCGTTTGCTTTTGCCGCCATAGGCACCAGCGATTTCTCGGTCATGCCAGGGACTGTATTTACTTCTAATAAATAAAAGTTCCCCTGCTCATCTTGCATGGCATCTACACGGCCCCAACCGCTTGCACCCACTAAATCAAACGCCTCTAACGAGATAGCCTGTAAGTGCTGTGTATCTTGCGCCGATAAATCTGCAGGGCAATGATACTGTGTTGTATTTGATTGATACTTAGCTTGGTAATCGTAAAAACCATTTGGAGTCGTCATTTCAATCACAGGCTGTACTTCATCGCCTAATACCGTCACGGTAAATTCGCGCCCAGTTATCCACTGCTCTACTAACACTTGGCTATCAAACTTAAAAGCGTGTGTAAGGGCATCTTCAAGCTCTTGAGCGGTACTTGCTTGCGCCATACCTATGCTTGAGCCTTCGTGCGATGGCTTAACCATTACTTTTTTAAACTCATCCATAATGGCTTTTGCATCAAAGCCTTTTTTAGCATCAACAACTGCATAAGGCGCTGTGCTTAGCCCTGCAGATTTAAATAAATGCTTACAACGTACTTTATCCATTGCCAAGGCTGAACCTAATACAGTGCTGCCCGTGTATGGCAAGTTCATAAATTCAAGCGCGCCTTGCACTGTCCCATCTTCGCCACCACGGCCATGCAAAGCAATAAAAACACGATCGACCTGTAATTCTTTCAGCTCCCACAAAGAGCGATTTTGCGGGTCAAAAGCAATGGCATCAACGCCGGCATTTTGTAGTGCATTAAGCACCGCTTGCCCTGAACGTAGTGACACTTCGCGCTCTGCTGAGTTACCCCCAAGCAGTACTGCTACTTTACCAAATTGCGCGTTTTCTTGCGTCATACTTCACCTTGCTTTAATTTTTCCACCGACATACCTGTTGCCGCTAATGTTTTAACCAATTGTCCTATATTACCAGCGCCTTGCGTTAAAACTAAGTCGTTATTTTGTAAGTTATCGGCCAGCACACCAGCAAGCTCTGCGCTCGTTGCTACATGTAGAGGCTCTTTTCCGCGCTGACGTAAGCTGCGGCACAGGCTTTTACTGTCTGCACCAACAATAGGCTCTTCGCCGGCACTGTACACATCTAGTAATAAAAGTTGATCTACATCTGCTAATACTTTTACAAAGTCTTCGTATAAATCGCGTGTACGGGTAAACCTGTGCGGTTGATAAACCATAACTAAACGCTTTTCTGGCCAGCCTTCGCGTACCGCTGCAATGGTGGCAGCAACTTCTGATGGGTGATGTCCGTAATCATCCACCAGCATGACATTGCCGCGCTCATTTTCAAAACTGCCATAATGCTGGAAGCGTCGTCCTATGCCTTCAAATTTTTGCAGCGCCTCTAAAATTGCGTGGTTAGCAATGTTTTGATCTTTAGCCACTGCAATTGCCGCCGTGGCATTAAGTGCGTTGTGCTTACCTGGCATATTAAGCGTTGCACTTAAGCTTTCACCGCTTTTATGTGTCACAGTAAAAGTACAAGTACTTGCTGATTGGCTAAAATCGCTCATGCGGTAGTCGGCATCTTTTGACTCGCCATACGTGATCACAGGGCGACCAAAACGCGGGATCAACTCACTTGCTACCTGCGAGTCTATGCACACTACGGCTAAGCCATAAAATGGCAGGTTATGAATAAAGTCCACATAGGTGTCTTTCATTTTCTCAAGACTGCCGCCATAGGTTTCCATGTGATCTTCTTCAATATTGGTGATCACCGATACCATAGGCTGTAAATGCAAAAACGATGCATCGCTTTCATCTGCCTCAGCAATTAAAAAGTCGCTCTTGCCCACTTTTGCGTTACTGCCCGCGCTATTTAATAAGCCGCCAATAATAAAAGTAGGATCAAGCCCTGCCTGAGCATAAATGCTGGCAATTAAACTGGTTGTTGTGGTTTTACCATGTGTGCCCGCAATGGCAATGCCATGGCGAAAACGCATTAATTCGGCAAGCATTTCTGCACGGCGAACTACCGGTATACGCGCTGCTTTTGCAGCAATAATCTCAGGGTTTGTTTCATCAATAGCACTTGAAACAACAACTACATTGGTATCTTTTACGTTGTTTTCGTGATGGCCTATAAATACTTCAGCACCGGCTTTAATTAAGCGTTCGGTCATTGCGCTGTGCGCTATATCTGAGCCTGTAATGCGGTAGCCTTCAAAAGCCAGTACTTCAGCAATGCCGCCCATACCCGCACCACCAATACCAATAAAATGGATGGTTTCTATTCGACGCATAGCAGGTCGAGTTTGTTGTTCTTGTATTGACTTATCTTTCACTTATTTTCTCTTATTTGTTACTTGCTCACAGTGCGAGGCAACGCTTGCTGTGGCATCTAAAATGGCTTGCTGCTTAGCATTGCTGGCCATTTGTTTAATTAATATAGGCTTTGCCAAATACGGGTTTAATAGCTCGACTATTGAATCTTTATTAAACTGCGGCTGAGGCATTAAAAGCGCGCCATTTGCGGTTACTAAATATTTTGCGTTGGCGGTTTGATGATCGTCTACCGCATGTGGAAACGGCACAAATATAGCCATTTTACCCGCGGCGGCAATTTCACTAACAGTCAGTGCACCAGCACGGCAAATAACAATATCGGCCCACGCGTAGGCGGCGTCCATATCATCTATAAATTCAGCAACTTTTAGGTCTTCATCTGCAATGTTGTTTTGCGCATACGCGCTTTTCACACCCTCAATATGGCCTTTACCTGTTTGGTGCCACACTTTAATTGGCGCTGTTTTAGCAAGTAAATTAAACGCCTCTGGCAGTGTTTGGTTAAGCACTTGTGCGCCTAGCGAGCCACCTACCACTAAAATATTAATAGGGCTTGAAACATCACGTTTAGCTACATTAGCAACGCTTGCACGTACTGGGTTACCGACTAATTCGGCTTGCCCTGGTGCAAAGGCGCTTGGAAACGCAGCAAGTACTCTGTTAGCAAATTTTGCCAACCACTTGTTGCTCATTCCTGCCACTGCATTTTGCTCATGAATCACCAGTGGAATGCCTAAACTTTTAGCGGCAATGCCGGTTGGCCCGGTTACATAGCCACCCATAGCAAGCACTACATCTGGTTGCTGAGATTTCAATACCTTACGCGCCTGCAATATTGCATTAAGTACCATGAATGGGGCTTTAATAAGACGCTTTAAGCCATTGCCGCGTACGCCTTTTACATTAATAAAATCAATTTCAATGTTATGCTTTGGTACAACATCCGCTTCCATTCTGTCTGGCGTGCCTATCCAGCTTACTTGCCAGCCTTGCTCTTTTAAATAATCGGCTACAGCAATACCTGGGAATATATGCCCGCCTGTACCACCGGCCACAACTACTAATTTTTTACTCATCGCTTACCTCCGCGTGAGGTGGCTTGTTTGGTTGCCATTTTGGTTTCAAAATCAACACGCAATAAAATACCGGTGGCAATCGTCATTATTAATAAACTTGAACCACCATACGAAATAAACGGCAAGGTTAACCCTTTAGTCGGTAATAACCCTGCACTGGCGCCTACATTAACCATGGTTTGAAACGCAAACCAAATGCCAATAGCAAACGCAAAATAGCCTTCGTATTCTTTGCCACATTTTAAAGCTTGTTGGCCTATTAAAAGCGCCCTAAATACAAACACAGCCAACACACATAAAATACTTGCTACACCTACAAGGCCTAGCTCTTCACCTATAACGGCAAAAATAAAATCGTTATGCGCCTCGGGTAAATACTGTAACTTTTGCACGCTGTTACCTAACCCTTGGCCAAACCAGCCACCTTGGCTGTAGGCCATAAGCGACTGCACTAACTGATACCCTTTACCAAATGGGTCTTCCCAAGGGTCTAAAAAGCCCACCACTCGAGCCATTCTGTATGGCTCTACAATAATCAGTAATACAACAAGCCCTACGCCCGTTAAAATAAGTACAAAAAACTGCCATAACTTTGCGCCGGCCAAAAATAACAGCCCCACAGTTGTTACAAACATAACCACCACGGTTCCTAAATCGGGCTGCAGTAAAATAAGTAAGGCATAGACCGCAAATACAGCGATAGGCTTAGCAAAGCCTTTAATATTTTCTTGTACTTCTTCGCGCTTTCTTACCAAGTAGCCGGCTATATAACTGAAAAAGTATAATTTAGCGGCCTCAGCCACCTGAAAACCAACAGGCCCAATGGGTATCCAACGCTTAGCGCCGTTGACTTCGCGGCCTATTATTAACACAGCAATAAGTAGCACCATACCAAGCAGCAATAAATACGGGTTTGAGCGTTTCCACCAATCCATAGGCACGCTGGCTGCAATCCAAAATAAAACAAATGCCATCGCTAAAAACATGCTGTGGCGAATGGTAATATGGTATGAGTTATCAAACAGCCTTTCGGCTGTGGGCATTGAGGCGCTGGTCACCATTATAAAACCCACCCCTATAAGCATTAACATGCAATAAAGCAGTGGCACATCGTAAAGCTGTGCTGAGGGTTTTGGGGTGAGTGTTTCTTTTAAATCGGCAAAGGCAATCATAATTGCCCTTCCATTACACATTGCACAAAGTCATCACCGCGTTGCATGTAGTTGTTATACATATCAATGCTGGCACAGGCAGGGGCAAGTAATACAATGTCACCGCGCTTGCTAAGTACTTTAGCGAGCGATACCGCCTCTTGCATTGTGTTTACTAAGTGCGATTTACTCGTTAAAGCAGCAAGCTCTGCTGCATCTTTACCAAAGCATACAAGCGCTTTTACATGACTTTTTATATGTGGCTTTAACGCACTTAAATCAGCGCCTTTAGCATCACCACCGGCTATTACAATCAGGTTTTCGTGATCTGAGGCCAAACTATCTATTGCCGCTATAGTGGCGCCAACATTGGTGGCTTTAGAGTCATTAAAGTATTGAACACCATATTGCTCATCAACAAACTGGCAACGGTGCGCTAAACCATTGAATTGAGAGAGCGCCGCTACGTACTGTTCTTTACTAATATCAAACGGGCTTAATAACGCCATAACCGCAAGTGTATTTAAGTGATTGTGCTTACCAACGACCGCAAGCGTGCTAACAGGTAAGTACGCCTCGCCTTTTACTATAAAGTGCAGCTCATTATTGCGCTCAGCTAAGTGGTAATCACCTTGGTCGCTGCCAAAGCTCATTTGCGGCGCTAAAGCGCGACTAATAGGCTTAGTTTGAATATCATCTGCGTTGGTTACTAAAAGCTCAGCATTGTTATAAATGCTTAATTTAGAGTCGATATAGGCTTGGTAGCTGTCGTAACGATCTAAATGATCTTCAGATATATTTAATACCGCTGCGCTTATTGGTTTTAAGCTTGAGCAGGTATCTAGCTGAAAACTCGAAAGCTCAAGCACATACACATCAAAATCATCGCTTAGTAAATCCAATACCGCAGTGCCAATATTGCCACCTAATGCCACCTTATAACCTGCTGCTTTTAATACCTCGTAGGCCAAGGTAACAACGGTTGATTTACCATTAGAGCCTGTAACAGCAACAACCGGTTTTGTATTTATACGAGCAAACAGCTCTACATCACCAATTACTTCAATGCCTGACTCTATTGCTTGAGCAATTGCGGGAATTTTTAAGCTAAGCCCGGGGCTTGTGATGATCATATCGGTTTTACAAAGCGCGGCGCTAGCTAAATCACCAAAATGCGTATTAAGCTCAGGAGCATGCTCGCTTAGCCAATCCATACCTGGTGGCGCAACCCGGCTATCAACGACCTTTGGTGCAAAACCATGAGATAATAAAAAACGCACAATGCCCAGACCGGTTACACCGAGTCCGAGCACTGTTATATGTTTGTTTTTTATCTCGTTTAAATACTGCATTTATCGAATCTTTAATGTCGCAAGGCCAGCAAGTACTAGCACAATTGAAATTATCCAAAAGCGCACAATAACACGTGGCTCTGGCCAACCTTTTAGCTCGTAATGATGATGAATCGGCGCCATTCTAAAAATGCGCTGTCCGCGTAATTTGTATGAGCCCACTTGTAAAATTACCGATAAAGCTTCCATTACAAACACACCACCCATAATAATAAGCAGTAGCTCTTGGCGTACTAAAATAGCAATAATGCCCAGCGCGCCGCCAAGTGCCAGCGACCCTACATCTCCCATAAACACCTGTGCTGGGTATGTGTTAAACCATAAAAAGCCTAACCCAGCGCCAACAATAGCGGTACACACAACCACCAGCTCACTAGCAAGCGGTAAATGCGGGATATGTAAGTAAGCCGAAAAGTTAATATTACCGGTTAAATAAGCAATTATGGCAAGTGCAGCAGCCACTAAAATAGTCGGCACAATCGCCAGGCCATCTAAGCCATCAGTCAGGTTTACCGCGTTTGAAGTACCCACTAATGCAAAGTAAGTAATTACAATGTAAAACAAGCCTAATTGTGGCAATACATCTTTAAAAAATGGCACAACGAGTGAGGTTTCTGACGCTTGTGTACTCGTTGCATACAGTGCAGTTGCCACCACTAGAGCAATAACCGATTGCCAAAAATACTTCCATTTAGCAATTAACCCTTTAGGGTCTCTACGTATTACTTTGCGGTAGTCATCTATAAAGCCCACTAAACCTAATGAGCCAATTACAAATAAGGTTGCCCATACGTATTTGTTTGATAAATCAGCCCATAATAAGGTGCTGGTAAATATGGCGCCTAAAATAAGTAAGCCTCCCATAGTAGGAGTGCCTTTTTTAGATAAGTGAGATTCGGGGCCATCATCTCGCACTACTTGGCCAATTTGCATTTTTTGTAACGAACGAATGAGCTTAGGGCCAAAATAAAGCGACATCATTAACGCTGTTAATATGCCTAAAATGGCACGTAAGGTTAAATACGAAAAAACATTAAAGCCACTGTAATATTGGGTTAAATACTCTGCCAGCCAAACTAACATTATGATACTCCATTGATGGCTTGTTGCTGGCCATTTACTAAATCGGTTACTAATAATTCCATGCGAGAACTGCGCGATCCTTTCACCACAAGCGTGGTTTTATTGTTTGTGTTATTAAGACTGGTTTGAATTTGCTTGAGCATCTCTTCGCGGTTAGAAAAATGACGGTTTGGCTTATCAAATACATCGCTTGCGTATTTACTTAACACACCCAGCGTATACAGCTCATCAATGCCTTGTTGTTTGGCGTATTCGCCTACTTCTTGATGATAAGTTCTGGCTTGCTCACCAAGCTCTCCCATATCGCCCAGTGCTAAAATACGGTGCCCTTGAATATCACTTAATAAATCAATTGCTGCTTTTACCGACTTAACGTTTGCATTGTAGGTATCATCAATAACAGTCAGTGAATCAGTTACTTTTATTAAATTTACCCGCCCCTTAACATCGCCCATGGTGGCAAGTGCGGTGGCTATCTCTTCAAGTGATACATCAAACTCGCTGGTTAAAGCCGCGGCAATAAGCGCATTGCTCACGTTGTGCTTACCAGGAAGAGCAAGCGTTACTGGTACTTTTTGATCTTGTGTACACAATAAAAAGCTCGCGCGAGCGTTTTCATCTAGGCTGATATTTTCAGCCCAAATATCAAGTTTTTCAGTACTTGAAAAACACTTAACAGTGCGCCCTTTTAATTTATCAAGCCAGTATTGGCTAAATTCGCTATCGCAGTTAACAATGGCAACGCCATCGTCTTTTAGGCCATCAAAAATCTCACCTTTTGCCTTAGCAACCCCCATTAGGCTACCAAAGCCTTCTAAATGCGCAGCGGCCACATTACACACCACAGCTACATCGGGTTTTGCCATAGCGGTAGTGTAAGCAATTTCGCCTAAATGATTAGCGCCAAGCTCTATAACAGCAAAACGGTGCTGCGGCTCTAAACGTAATAGCGTAAGTGGTACGCCAATATCGTTATTAAAATTACCTTTTGTAGCAAGCACATCTCCGTGCACCGATAAAATAGCGGCGCACATTTCTTTTACCGTTGTTTTACCCACGCTGCCCGTAATGGCAATGGTTTTAGGATTAACCTGTGCCATAACTGCCGCACCTATATTACCTAATGCAATACGGGTATCGCTAACAACAAACTGCACAATATCTACATCTACTTTATGCTGAACAATAACGCCAATAGCGCCTTTTTGTTTAGCGTCAGCAATAAATTTATGGCCATCAAAATTAGGCCCTTTTAAAGCTAAAAACACCTCACCGTCGCAAATGCTGCGAGTATCGGTATTAATATTTACTACATTGAGATTATCACCTAGATAATCGGTTGCTAGCACATTTGCCAGCCAATCAAAGTCCATTGGGATCATTGAGTTATCCCTCTTACTGCTTTTTTTAGTTGTTCTTTTACATAACTGCGATCGCAAAAGTCGATACGTTGATCGCCAATAATTTGGTAATCCTCGTGGCCTTTGCCGGCAATTAAAATAACGTCATCCGCATTTGCATTTTCTATTGCATAGCGAATGGCTTTTGCTCTGTCAGCCTCTAAATGGGCTTTTTCAGGCTGCGATAAACCCGCTGCCACATCTGCCAAAATAGCATCTGGGTTTTCTGAACGCGGATTGTCGCTGGTAACAATAACCTTATCTGCATTTTGCTCTGCCGCTTGCGCCATTAAGGCACGCTTACCTTTATCTCTGTCGCCGCCACAACCGAAAACACAACTAACCCCACCAGGCACATGCTTTTGCAATGCTTGTAAAGCCAGAGCAAGCGCATCAGGCGTATGGGCGTAATCAACAACGCACGTAGGTAAATTAACTTCGCTAAATGCTTGCATACGCCCAGCAACGGGGTGCAAATGCGCGCATCCGGCGGCTAACTGCTCAAGCGGATAACCTAGCCCCAACAATGTTGCCAGTGCCGCAGTTAAATTATATAAGTTAAACTCACCAAATAGAGGCGATGTTACGCTAATATCACCCCAACTTGTGCTCAATTGCGCCGAAATACCATTTTTAGAATACTCAACATCAGAAAAATACACATACTGTGCATTTTTAGGTGCTAAATTTTTACGGCCATAACAAATAAGATTATGAAAACTGTATTTTTCAAGCCATTGCTCTGCTTGCCCATCGTCTTGATTTAGCACCACTAGCTGTGGGTCAAAATCGCGAAACAGCATAAGCTTGGCGTCGCCATAACTTGCCATATCGCCATGGTAATCAAGGTGATCGCGCGATAAATTAGTAAATACCGCCGCTTTAAATTGGCATTGTGCCACACGCTGTTGCACTAACCCGTGCGATGAAACCTCCATCGCCACAAGCTTTTTATGCTGCTGTTTTAAATCATGCAATATGTGCTGCAAGTCAACAGCCGAAGGCGTGGTATTAATAAGTGGCGTAAGTGTATCAGGGTGGCCATAACCTAATGTGCCTATAATGGCCGAAGGGGTACTACAAAACTGCGCTAAATGCGCCATCATAGCCGTTGTTGTAGATTTGCCATTAGTGCCCGTTACACCAATTAAATCGAGAGATTGGCTTGGGTTTTGATAAAATTGACTCGCCAGTTCTGGGAGTTTTTTATCAAGCTCAGTTACTAAATACAGTGGCTCAAAAGTGACATCAAATTCGCACAGTCTATCGGCAATAATGGCTGTAGCGCCGTTTTCAATTGCTTTGGCAATAAACTGTCCGCCATCAAGCGCATGGCCTTTTATAGCCACAAATACATCGCCTGGCGTTACATCACGGCTATCAAGGCGTAAATCTTTAACTAGCTGCGAAGGTGCATCTATGTCGATGTATTTTAAAATAGCCTTTAAATCACGCATCGTTATCTTTACCTTTTACGTAAGCCACTTCTTCCTTATCAGGGGCTACGTTTAATATTCTTAATGCGTTAGAGACGATTTCTGCAAATGCAGGGCCTGCGGTGGCACCTCCATAGTACACATCGCCACCGGGCTCATTTATCATCACTACCACAGCCAAGCGTGGATTACTTGCCGGTGCTACACCTGCAAAATAACCTACGTATTCATCACCGTAACCACCAGCAACCGCCTTTTTAGAAGTACCGGTTTTGCCTGCCGCGCGATAGCCATCTACTTTTATGTTTCGGGCTGTACCGTCTTTTTCAAACACGCTTTCCATCATGTGAACAACGGCTTCTACGTCTTTTTGTTTAAAAATACGCTCGCCTTCTGGCACACCGTCTTGCTTTAAAATCGTTAACGGACGATTAATCCCACCGGCACCTAACATGGTGTAAAAGCGGGCCATTTGCGCCGTACTTACCGAAATAGCATAACCAAACGATAACGTGGCAATTTCAAAGTCAGACCAGCGGCGGTTTGGATAAAATAAACCACTACTTTCGCCAACCATGCCTGTACCGGTATCGCTACCAAAGCCCACTTTTTGATATAAGCCAACTAAGTAATCTTTAGGTACTTGCTGCGTTACCTTCGCCACGCCCATGTTTGATGAGTACTTTAGAATTTCGCGAAGCGTCATTTCACCGTGGTTACGGGTATCTTTTACTAAACTACCGCCTAAACGCATCCAACCTGGGTAGGTATCAATGGTGTCGTCGGCTTTAATTGCGCCGTAGTCTAGCCCAGCTAAAATGGCTAGTGGCTTAACGGTTGAGCCTGGTTCAAACAAATCGGTAATTGCGCGGTTACGGCGTTTATGTGGTTGTGCATCGTTCAAATTATTTGGATTAAATGATGGGCTATTTACCATAGCCAAAACTTCACCGGTTTTAACATCAACCACCATGGCCGACCCCGATGTCGCTTTATACGTGAGTACAGCAGATTTTACTGCTTTATAAGCAATTGCTTGAATACGTTGATCAATACTCAGCTGAATATTTTCAGGCTCTACACGCTCACGCTCATCTAATACTTCAACTTCGCGGCCTTGGGCATCTTTACGAATAGTGCGGCGGCCTTCTTCGCCTGTTAAGGCATTTTCGTAGAGTTTTTCAATGCCTTCTATGCCTTTCCCATCAATATTTGTAAAACCAATAATGTGGGCCGTTACCTCTCCTGCAGGGTAATAACGTTTAGACTCATCTAACAAATGAATACCAGGTAAGCGTAATTGGCTAATGTAGTTGGCAACAGCCGGTGTAACTTGGCGCTTTAAATACACAAAACGACGGGTGGGATCATTTAATAATCGCGAATTTATTTTTTTAGGATCGATACGTAATACATCTGCCAGCTCACGCCAACGCAGATCATTTTCATAATAAACAGAGGTACGCTTATCAAGCTCAGCGGCATTTTCTGCAAGCGTTTTATGATCTTCACCGTTTTTACGTGCTTGTTTTATAACTTTAGCAACAAGTGACTTATGCAATGCTTTAGGATCGGCATACACACTGACTACAGGCACACTTACAGCAAGCTCTTTGCCTTGACGATCGAAGATCATACCGCGTTGTACATGTAGTTTTTCTACACGAACGGTGCGTTTATCGCTTTCTGAACGGGCTTTATCTGGCTCAATAACTTGTAAATAGGCAGCACGCGACACCAGTGTTACAAACACTAAAAACACCACAGTGCACAGCAACATAAAGCGCCATGTGATTAAGTTATTGACCTGTTTTTTGCCGCGATTTCTCATTGTATTATTATTACCTGTTCATCCTGACTGGTAGGGCGCTTCATTTGAAGCTGCGTGGTAGCAACTTCTTCAATGCGCGCATGCTGCGAATAAAACTCTTCTTCTACAAGTAAATAACGCCATTCAAGGTCGAGCTCATCTCGCTCTTGTAGCAGCGTATCTTGCTTAATCAGCTGCGCACGAGCCGAGTGCGTAACCTGCACTACTGCAAAGCTTGAAGCGAATATCACAACCAACAAGGCCGAGGTTAGCTTGTTAGCTCCTAGGCCTTTTAATATTTCTAAAAATAAATTGGGTTGGCGATGATTCGCTTTAGTGTTCATCCAAGCCTCTGTGCAATCCTAAGTACTGAGCTGCGAGAGCGTGGATTACGCTCAATTTCTTCAGCACTTGGTTTAATAGCTTTACCCACTGCTTTTAACGTCAGGTTTTTATTTATTTGTGCGTCGGTTAAAGGCAGACCTCTGGGTATCGCTTCTCCCTTACTCTGTTTTCTAATAAATTGCTTCACTATTCTGTCTTCAAGCGAATGAAACGAAATAACCACTAAACGTCCACCTGGCTTTAATACTTTTACAGCGGCTTGCAGTGCGGTTTGAATTTCTTCCAGTTCACTGTTTATGTAAATTCTGATTGCCTGAAATGTACGTGTGGCTGGGTGTTTAAATTTATCTTTAACGGGCACCGCTTCATCGACTAAATCGGCAAGTTGCTTAGTTGTGGTAATTGGCGTGTGCTCTCTTACCTCAAGTACTTTGTGGGCAATACGCTTACCAAATTTTTCTTCACCGTAGGTTTTAATTACATGGGTAATGTCTTCAAGCTCAGCTTCAGCAAGCCACTGCGCTGCACTGCGCCCACTTGTTGGGTCCATGCGCATATCAAGAGGGCCGTCCTTCATAAAGCTAAAGCCACGCTCTGCGTCATCAAGCTGGGGTGAGGACACGCCAATATCTAATAAAATGCCATCAACTTTACCTAACAGATCGTTTTGCTCTGCAACATCGTATAAGTTAGAAAAACGGGTGTGAGCTATAGCAAAGCGAGCGTCATCGGCAAATTTTTCAGCCGATTTTATTGCTTGTGGGTCTTGATCAATGGCCTGTAAACGCCCTTGCTCACCAAGTCGAGCAAGTATTTGACCTGAGTGTCCGCCACGTCCAAAAGTACCATCCATGTATATGCCGTCTGGCTTAATTGCAAGAGCATCGATGGTTTCGTCCATTAATACGGATACGTGTTCAAATTGCGCAGTCATTAGCTTGTGTTTGCCTTTTTTAGTGCCGTTAGAGTGTGAAATTATCTAAATCTTGGTTTGCTTCAAAATCGCCGAGCCTTTCCAGCTCAGTGTCTTGGCGCATTTGTTCGTGCCAACGCGCTTCATCCCAAATTTCAAATTTATTCATTAAACCAACTAGCATGATCTTTTTGCCAAGTTCTGCGTGGCTACGCAATGAAGGCGCCAGCAAAATTCGACCATTTTTATCAAGTTGATACTCTGTGGCATTACCTAACAACATACGTTGCATTCGGCGAGCGCGTGGATTCATATTAGAGATTTTAGATAAGCGGCTTTCTATTTCTTGCCACTGTGCAAGAGGATACAACCATAAACACGGTTCGTTTAGCGCAATGGTACATATTACCGTTCCTTGATCTTCAGACAGCAAAGCGTCTCGGTACTTAGTCGGTACCGCAAAACGTCCTTTATCATCCAAGCTCAGTGAACTAGCGCCACGAAACATAAAAAGCCTACTTTTAAATTGTGTAATCGAGTTTCGATTAATTTGATCCAGTTAGATCCACTAAAAACCACTTTTTACCACAGTGCTCCAGTTTAGGGCTTGACAAGCCTTTTTGTCAAGTAAGCTGACCAGCTTTAACGTCTCGCTAAGCTAGAAAAAATAAGGCTTTACGCAAAGCGATTGAATTACGTGGGAAAAAGTGGAGGTAGTAGATAAAATTTTTTCTAAGCGATACTAATAACGTTTGGTTTACATAATTTGCTTACTGAATAATCAATGAATAATTACAAAAAAATGAATCTAGGGCCTGTTGACCTTTAAGGATTATAATTTGTTCAATCTAGGGGGTATTTAATCGCGGCGTGAGGTTTGTAACCTAGTGGGCTAAGTAAAAACCGAGTAACAAAGAGTAAATGCCCCCTAGGCAGAACCCTTCGGGCAGCGCCTGTTTGACATTTATACGTCGTTATCGCCTATTTATGGGGAATAACCACACTACATAGGCTCTACCTTGCCTAAATCCCAAACAGACTGCTGCAAATTAAATCTCGAAAGGTAAACAGGCCCTAGGTTTATAGGCATGTAAAATTTACTTAGCACAGCAGCAATACTTACTTCATGCTGCTTTTTATTTAATCTACCGCACCCTACCTTAAATATATAAAAACAATAAAATCAAGTGGTTAAATTATTTTTAATGGTTGGTTTAATCGTTGCATCTGCTATAGCACCAGTTAAATTTTTTTATTTTATTTATTAAGGATTGATTATGGCTACTGCAACAAATACAAAACCGAATACTGAAACAAACATGAAACCTGATCTTAAACAAAAAGAGAGTGAGGCACCGTTGACTGAAAAAGCAACGTCTGTAGCACACGATGCAGTAGATGCACTTTCAAGCAAGGCATCAGTTGCTGAGTCAAGCGTACGTAAAGGCGCTTCAAGCTCTGCAGAAGCACTAAGCGAAAAACAACTTATTGCTCGTGAAAAACTAACTGAGTGCAGCGCAAAAACGCGTGCTTTTGCCTCAGAAAATCCGCTAGCAACAGCGGGGATTGCTTTTGCGGCGGGTATGCTTGTAACGTCACTATTTCGTCGTAAGTAATAAATAATGAGTAGCTCACAAACAACAGCAACCACGGACGGTAATGCTCAAAATCAAACAACTGATGACCCTAGCCAAAAGGATGATTGGCAGGATCATATAGCAAAGATCATTGAATACTCTGACCAGCTCAAGGAGGATTATAAAACGCAAGGAAAGCTTACCCACCAACTTGCAAAGGCTGAGTGGAAGCTGTCGTTACGATCAATGGCGTTGATCACTATATTTTTAGGATGTTTTGCCAGTGGTTTGATTTTGTTGTGGGCCGGCTTACTAGGTGCAATTGGCTACGGTGTATATGATTTATTTGGCTCGGTTTGGCTTAGCTTTGCTACTGCTGCACTCGCGCAAATAATTTGTTTAATTTGGCTTTGGCGAAATACCGTATACCTAAGCAATAAAATTGGCTTTAGTAAAACGATTAAAAGTGTGAAGCAACTTTTAAATCTATAAGGAAATAACCATGCTCGTTAATTTTCTAATTAAAGAACCCAATGAGAACGTTGACACGTTAAATAAGCAAATGGATTTACAGCATGCATTAAAACGCCAGCACCATGCAGCAATAAAGTATCGCTTTAAGCGCTTTGCAGCCACCAAGGTAGGACTGGCATCAGCCTTTTTAGCCGGAGCAACGGTTCAAGCTGGCAAAAGCGAAACCAGCTTTGTGCGAAAATACGGCTGGCTGGTAAAGTTATTTGCATAGCAGCAATTGCATTTATAAAAGCTTTTTAAAAGTGCAATTGCCGCTTACTTTAATGCCTTCTAATACCTCTTAGCCCAACTCGTCTCTATTATGGTTTTGGATAAAGTTTAACGCCGGCCCTTTTGGAATAATTTGCGTTGGGTTGATCATTGTGTGGCTAAAATAGTAATGTCGCTTAATATGCTCAAGGTTAACCGTACTGGCTACTCCCTCTATTTGGTATAACTCACGTACATAGTTACTTAGCGCTGGGTAGCTTTCAATGGTGCGTAGATTACACTTAAAATGCCCTACATACACGCTATCGAACCGGATGAGCGTGGTAAATAAACGCCAATCCGCTTCAGTTAATGTGCTCCCCATCAGGTAACGATTTTTACTTAGTATGCCCTCTACTTTATCAAGTGCTTTAAATAACGCAGTAAATGCATCTTCGTATGCTATTTGTGTAGTTGCAAAACCCGTTTTATATACCCCATTATTAATATTGGTATAAACAAGGTCGTTAATTTCGTCAATATCAGCTTGTAGTGATTGTGGGTAATAGTCATCCGTATTATTCGTAATTTCATTAAATGCGGTATTGAACATACGAATAATATCTGCAGATTCATTACTAACAATTTTATTTTGATGCTTATCCCAAAGCACAGGCACAGTTACTCGCCCACTGTAATTTTTATCGTGCTTGGTATAAATTTGATGTAAGTATTCACTATTAAATAAATCATCGCCGCTACTGAGGTTATCTTTATCAAAGCTCCACCCCTTATCTAACATATCTGGACTGACTACCGATACGCTAATAATATCGCTTAGGCCTTTTAGCTGTCTGAATATAAGTGTGCGATGCGCCCACGGGCACGCTAAGGCAACATATAAGTGGTAGCGATTTGCTTGCGCTTTAAACCCACCACTTCCTGTAGGTCCTGGGCTGCCATCTTTTGTGATCCAATTACGAAGCTGCGCTGCTTCGCGTTTGAATTTACCATTATTCGAGTCGGTGTCGTACCATTTGTCTTGCCATTGACCATCAACTAATAAACCCATAATAACCTCCTCAATTAACTATTAAATGTTGCCAAATTCACCGTTTTGATAATCGCGCACCGCTTGTTTAATTTCCTCTTGCGTGGTCATTACAAATGGGCCCATATGTGCAATAGGTTGCTCAAGTGGGTTACCCGCTAAAATAAGTATCCCCGCCCCCTTTTGTGAAGATATATCAATGTCACTGTTTTCACTTAATATAAGCAACTTGCCAGCATTAAATGTTTGCTCGTCACCTGTAATAAGCTCACCTGTATGAACATAGATCATCACTTTACGTTGTTTAAGCCCTGCTAACTGCATGCGTGTATTAACGGGGAGAGTAACATTGGCCAGTGCAGCATTGGCCGCTAAGCTTTGCAAACTCGACGTTAACGTAAAATCTTCAAACTGCCAATTACCCGCAAGAGCTTTAAAGCTCACGCCGTGCTTGTTAGTGACTTCAGGTGCTGGATTTTGTGTAGTATCTTGATAACGTGGCGCACGCATTTTTTCGCCACTGGGCATATTGATCCAAATTTGAAAGCCATGCAGCCCCTCTTTTGCATCTGTTAGTGGCATTTCACTGTGCATTACGCCTCTACCTGTACTCATCCATTGTACATCACCAGATCGGATCGCTTTTTTGTTACCCATTTGATCTTGGTGTTCAAAGCCACCTTTAATAATGTACGTAAAGGTTTCAATGCCGCGATGAGGGTGCGGTGGAAAGCCACCAATATAGTCACTTTCATTGTTAGACTTTAGCTCATCAATCATTAAATAAGGGTCGAGATATTTGCCATCAAAACCAGGTATTCGACTTATGTTTACACCATCACCATCTTGGGTGGCGTAAGCAGTTAACACTTTTGCTATGTTCATATTTAAAATACTGTAGTAGATTAATTAATGAGCTTATTAAAGCATTCATAAAACAATACGACTATGTCTTTAAATCGAGCAAAACATTCTATTTTTTAGAAAGTTGAGTGTTTATTTTGATAATTCGTTTATTTGGTATAATAAGCTTCATGATTAAAAACACAGACTTAAGCTGACTTCTAATAACTTTTTAGTACAACCCTATATTTTGTATGGTTATTTTTGGCTTTTATGTCTACAATCACTTTTTAGGGACGCAGAGCTTAAGGAAAACTTATTTTTACTTCATCGCTTAAAAGCCAGCTTTACAGGTTACTCATCCTACTTAGCATTCCCGGCGCCGCTGTGACGGTATTTACGCTATGGTATGAGCGTGATGCTGCCATTGAAAAAAGTGAAGAAAGAATAGTAAATATAGCTAAGCAATTGACACAACATCAAAAAACAATGGTTGATGATGTTAAACGTATTACTATTTATTTAGCCGATAAAACAGCAAAAAATGAAACACTCCCCACAACCTGCCCTAATTACTTTTACGAAATAAAAGCCCTTTATAAGAATATTGCAAATATAGGTATTGTTGATAAAAATGGCGACCTACAGTGCGTGACAAATGGTCGTAGTAAAAATATTAATATTAGCGATCGTACTTATTTTCAAAATGCTATTAGTAATAAAAGTTTTTCGGTGGGGTATTTTCAATACGACCGAAGTATTCAAGCGCAAAGTGTCAATTTTGCCTACCCAATTATAGATAGTAATAACCAACTAAAAGGCACACTGGTTACCGTTATTGCATTGAATTGGTGGAATATCGCCTTAAGCGAAGCAAAATTACCTAACAATGCCAAGGCCGTTATTGCCGACTCTAATGGCTTAATACTGGCCAACTACCCTAATCAACCACGTAATTTAGGCCAAAAAATTACCGACATAGATTTACTTCACGATAAAAGCTCGTTAACCGTGTTTAAAAATACAGAAGGCGAAAACCAAGTTTTTCATCGCTCAGTTATATACAAAGACGGCCATGATAATAATTTAGATATTTATATAGCCGTTTCGGTTGAAGACTTTATTAATAAAGTGAATGAAAGCTTTGCTAAAACCATTTTTGCGTTTTTATCGGCTATTGCCCTGTTGGTGCTGCTAGCTAGGCGCTTAATTAAACAAAGTATATTTAAGCCTATCGCTAATTTAACCAAAGCCACAGATGAACTGGCAAATGGCGCTATGCCCAAACATATTAAAAAGCCCAACAGCCCAGAGCTGCGTGCACTTTATGACCGTTTTGCTGTTATGGCACAAACACGGCTATCTGCAGAGGCTAAATTAAAAAATAAGCACAACGAGTTAATGAGCTTATTAAATGCTTTACCCGATACCTACATACGTATAAATGCCCAAGGTAAAATCCTTTATATTGACGGCTATATTAGCCCTGTGCTAAACGTTGAAACAGGCAAAGCTTTAAAATTAGTTGATGTACTCTCTGAGGCCAACACAGAGTTACTGCTTTCTCATTTAGGTACTTTAGAGGGCTCACAAACCATTGAGTTTACATTGTTTAAAAAATCTAAAGAGCACTTTTTTGAGGCAAGAATCAATGCACTTACTAATAATGAATACATTATTGTGCTTAGAGATATAAGCCAAAAAAAGGTCAACGAAAAAGCGCTACATTTAGCCTCACTTGTTTACAGTAATAGCAGTGAAGGGATGATGATTACAGACCCTGATGGCGTTATTTATGACGTAAACCCTGCGTTTTGCGAAACAACCCAATACAGCAAAGAAGAAGTGATAGGTAAAACCAGCCGTATTTTAGCATCTGGCAAACACTCAAAAGCATTTTATGAAAAAATGTGGGCAGAGCTCAGAGAAACTGGCCGTTGGCAGGGTGAGGTAATTAATCGTAAAAAAAATGGCGAAACCTATACCGAATTCCTCATTATAGATACCACGGCTAGCGCATTTTAATCCCAGATTCTAACAGGGTTGAGCGATAATCATCGTCTAGCCCTGCCATTTTCTTTTTTCTCGCCATACTGGCTGTTTTAGTTGTATCTTGTTTAAATAACGCCATGG
>NZ_JAQREZ010000051.1:0-27489 GCF_028598715.1 Pseudoalteromonas sp. GABNS16E | reverse complement strand
AATGCGGTGTCTAAAGCTGTTTTAATATTCATAAAAAAATCCGATGGCAAATGCTCATCGGATTCTTACATCTATAGAAGATCGGTCAACTGATCATTAAAATATTTCTTAACTGATCGGCATTAGCCATATGGCGGTTTTTTTGTTTTTAGCATAGCCCATTTAATAATGGGCTATATTAAATTAAAACGAGAAGGTTACTTTAGTGTAGAAGTAACGACCACGTGGGTTATGTACACCCGATGCATACCCGTAAAGGTCGGCATCGCCATCACCAATGGCAAATGGTGGCTCTTCGTCGAATACGTTATTTACACCAAGCGACACTTTAGTTGCATCACTTACACGGTAAGATGTTTGTAAATCTACCAATGCTTGCGAGTCAACCATACGCGATGTATTGCTATCAAAGTCTAAATTACCGTCAAAGTCTATATCTGGGGTATCTTCAAACTCGCCTACGTAGCTAATATTTACGTTGGTATTAAATTGGCCAATTTCCCAGTTAGTAGAGAAAATCCAGCGGTGCTCTGGGTAATTGTATTCACCCGTGTAATCGCGGCCGTCTTTTTCAAACTTGTTTTGGTACGCCCATTCTAAGTTAAATTTAAGCAAGCCTAAATCATCCAGCGAATGGTTGTAATTTGCTGATAAATCAACACCTGACACTTCTTGCGAAGAGACGTTTTCAAAGGTGCTGTATATTTTTTGAATGGTGCCTAAGCTATCACCACCACTAGGTGCTAAGCGAACACACACCGTGCTATCTTGGTTATTACACTCAGAGTTATAAATTGGGCCAAATTCTTGTTCATCAATTTTATTATCTTGGGTAATACTCCACACATCTACGCTTAAACCAAATTCAGCAGAAGGTGCCCAAATAAAGCCAACGTTCCATGATTCTGACTCTTCGGCTTCTAAGTCAGGGTTACCAGCAAATTCAATGTTGTAATCTAGCGCGTCACAATCAAGGCCAGTTGCTTCACAGCGATAAGTATCTACAAAAAACTGACTTTCTTGTGATGGACCTAAACCTACTTGTGCAAGCGATGGCGCTCTAAACCCTTGTGCCCACGAACCACGAATGGTTATTTCGTCGGTAGGTGCCCAGCGTAAAGCGACTTTAGGGTTTGTTGTATTACCAAAATCGCTGTAATCATCGTAACGGCCAGCGAGTTGTAGCTCTAGGTTTTCAGCAAGTGGGATTGAAAATTCCACATAGGCTGCGTATTGGTCGCGCTCTGCTGCAGCAGACACAGACTCAGTACCAAAAATTAAACCGCGCTGAAATTGGTCATCCGGTGTATCGGTTACATCTTCTTCACGGTATTCAATACCCGCGGCCATCATAACCACGTCATCACCAAAGCTAAATGCTTCACCAGAGATGTTAGCGTCGAATGAGGTCATATGAGACTCACCGCGGCGAACTAAGCTTGTGGTAATTCTGTCAATGACTTCTGGGCTGTTATACGTGCCACCAAATGGGTTGTAGTTACCGGCATCAATTTCTTGTTGTAAAAAGTCGGTGCGAACCCAACCTTGCGAACGATCGCCTGTTTGAAGTGATTTACTACGGCCTTTTTGAACCGCAGCTTCCCAGCTCCATTCCTTAATTTCGCCTCTTAGGCCAGCTACAAAGCGAAGTGTGTCTGATTCAATATCCCATTGGCGAGCGCCCGCATCAACCGTACGGTAACGGCCAATTTGAATATCTTCACCAAACGGGTTGTTAGGGTGGCTAGCAGGTACTGTTAAACCTGCATCTTCATCAAGTGGAGTAGGGGCACCGGCTGCAACTGAGGTATTATGCTGCACTGCCATTTCTAAAAAGCCGGTAATACCATTATCAAAATTGTATTCAAATTGAGAAATAGCACCTACGCGCTCAGATTCAGGGGCGATGTAGCCAAATGAGCCGTAATCAAATAAACAACTACCGCTTGATGTGGCGTTTTCTGCAGGACAATCTGGGTCAATTGTTTTTACACCATCAACATAAAAGTAGCCTGGAAAGCCACGAGAAGAGCGAAAGTCTTCGCCGCCATAAGGCGATTGGTTAGCGGTGCCTAAGCTGCCCATTTCATCTGACGAAAGCGAGGTGTTTTTAAAATAATCAATAATAATTGAGGCGCTGCTTTTTTCGCTAGTTGTACCCCACACTAAACTTGCTGTTGTTTCTTCGTAATTAGGGCCATCGGTACCACCGTAGCCTAAGTTTAGTTCAACGCCATCTATGTCTTTTTTCAAAATAACGTTGACTACGCCCGCTACTGCATCAGAGCCATAAATTGCTGATGCGCCATCTTTTAAAATATCAATGCGTTCAATCGCCGATACCGGAATGCTATTAATATCGACAAATGAGTTTGTTATACCTTCGGCAAAGGCACTAATCGCCACACGGCGGCCGTTGATTAGTACCAATGTAGCATCAGCACCTAAACCACGTAGGCTGACCGCGGCAGATCCATTTGCAGTTGAATCTTGGTTGTTGCCGCGTGTTGAGAAAGTACCGCTGCCTGCCACAGGCATTCTTTCGAGGAGTTGTTGAAGGTTATCGTAACCCATGTTTTCGATATCTGCTCTGCCAATAGATTGTACTGGCGAAGGCCCTTCGATATCGGTGCGTTTTATGCGCGAACCTGTTACTTCAATGCGTTCTACTTTTTTTGCTTCTTCAGCAGCATAAGCTGTTGTTGTAAATCCTGCTGAAAGTGCGATTGTAGCACCTGCAATTATGCTAGGTGTAAATGCAATTGATTGCTTCATCCTTAAGTCCTTGTTGATATGTTATAAATTTAGTTGCTTAACAAGCGCTGACATTAATATCATGTAACTTAAGTGTTATCAATCTACACCCTTTGCGATTTTAGTATGAGTTTTTGTAGAGTATTGAGGGAAAAATATTCAATAATAGAAACAACGAAAAAGGATAGACAAGGCTAAATTACTCGCTTTGTACCATAAAATTTGCGCACTAAAATGGGCAGGCATCTAAAGAAATTAAAAAAATAAATAAAGTGTAATAATTTATTTATATCATGCACAGGGATGAATTAAATAAAGCTGAGGGGAATTTGATCAGGTTGTTTTAAATTTAACCGGTGAGAAATTAAAAAAAACGCCTAAATAAATTAGGCGTTGTGTTTATACTTTATGTTTCATGAGGCGTTCTTTCTCACGCGACCAATCTTTATTTTTGCCGTCTTCACGTTTGTCATGCATTTTTTTACCTTTTGCTAAGTGAAATTCAAGTTTCACCCAACATTTTTTCCAATACATGGCAGTGGCAACAAGTGAGTAGCCATCTCGTTCAGTGGCACCGACTAATCTATCAAGCTCTTTGCGGCTTAATAACAGTTTACGGTATCGCATTGGATCGCAAATAACATGAGTCGAGGCGCTATTTAAAGGCTGAATTTGACTGCCTAATAAAAAAGCTTCGCCATTTTTAAGATGAATATAAGTTTCTGAGATGTTTACCTTACCAGCTCGGATACTTTTTACTTCCCAGCCCTGTAGTTCAACACCTGCTTCAAACTTGTCGTGTAAAAAATACTCATGACGCGCTTTTTTGTTAAGCGCGATGGTATTACTGTTCGATTTTGATGATTTGTTCTTAGCCATAGTGCCCTATAATATACGTATTAAGAGATGTTTTACATCGATTTTTTATATGTGCCTTTAAAATAATCTGGTGAACTTAAGACCATGAAAATTTGGGGAAACGCGCAAAGCTTGCTAAAATTCGCCCACACAGTTGGGAGTGAGTATGCCACAAATAGAAAAAAGTGCGCTGGTTATGTACAGCACTAAAGAGATGTTTGACCTAGTTAATGATGTAGAAGCTTATCCGCAGTTTTTACCTAATTGCTCAGACTCTAAAATCGTTTCGCAGCACAATAATAACATGACCGCGAGTTTAGAAATATCCAAGGCGGGTATAAAAAAGTGGTTTACCACTGAAAACACCTTTATTGACGAGCAAACCGTGCAATTAAGGCTGGTTGATGGCCCATTTAAAACTCTTAAAGGGCGTTGGCATTTTCAAGCGTTAGATAAAAAAGCCTGTAAAGTTGAGCTTAAGCTTGAATTTGAATTCTCTAGCAAGCTTATAGAATTGGCGTTTGGTAAAATATTTAATGATGTAGCTAAAAATATGGTTAGTGCATTCACGCAACGTGCAAAAGAAGTATACGGAGCAAGATAATGATTAGCGTTGAGATAGTTTTTGCATTACCGACTAAAGCAACCACATTAACAGTGGAAGTAGCGCAAGGAACCACAGCCGAACAAGCTGTTATTCAATCGGGGATCATTGATAAGTGCCCTGAAATAGACCCAACTGCGCTTACTTTAGGTGTATGGAATAGAACAGTAAAAGCGCATTATGAATTAAAAGATGGCGACAGAATAGAAATTTACCGTCCACTAATTGCAGACCCTAAAGATGCTCGAAGAAAGCGTGCTGAAAAAGCAAAAGAGGAAGGTCGAGCAAATAAAGTTACCGGTGGGCGTCCTTTATAAAGGTCATTAATGTAGTAAATAAAAAAGGTGAGCCATGCTCACCTTTTTTTAATAACTAGAGCGTTTACTGCTCTAGCGGAGTATCAAAGTTTTCTGGTTGATCATAATCACCCGAAACAGCAACTAGTTGATCATTTTCAAATTTAACCAGCAACTCTTTATGCTGCTCATTATCGCGGCCTTTGTTAAAGCTGTACACATAACGCCAGGTACTATTATCAAACGCATCTTCTGCTATTGGACGACCTAATACATAAATAACTTGCTCTCGTGTCATGTTTACACGAAGCTTATCTACATCTGATTGCTCTAAAAAGTTACCCTGTGGGATATTGATTCTATATACCCAGCTAGAACAACCTGCTAAAGAGCTGAATGTGAGAGCAACGATAAGCCAAAGAGAAAAAGTTTTTAACGACTGCATTGTTAGTTGTGATCCTTATTTTTTATAATCTGCATGATACCGATTAGTCACTGAAGGTAAAACCCTTTTAAGAAATTGTTTTTAGTTACGAGGGTTAGGGTAAAGTTTTGACCACAAACACACAAAAAAGTTTAAGTATAAATATAAGCAAAGCACACAAAGTACCCTCAACGTGGTATTTGTATATAGTGCAAACGCGTTTAGGCCACTGGTATACAGGTATAACAACCAATGTTGATAAGCGCTTAGCCACGCATCAAGCGGGTAAAGGCGCAAAAAACTTAAAAGGCAAAGGCCCTTTAGTTTTAATTCATCAACAAAAGGTGGGCTCAAAAAGCGAAGCCAGCAAGTTAGAGTGGCAAATTAAAAAATTAAGTAGGGCCCAAAAAGAGCACTACGTACAACAACTAATGACTAAGTGAAGCTGTGGCATTTTTTAATGCTTTTAATTTATTACGATAGCGGGCTTTGTCATAGTTAAACTCGGCGTTTATACCCGCTAAACGCATATAATGTGTTGCCTGCTTTATATTGCCGGTAAAATAATATGCTCGCGCAAGGCCAAAGTGGCTTTCGTGTAACTTAGCGTCAATTTTATAAGCGCTTTTAAAATGCTTAATCGCTTGAGAGTAATTTTTAAGTACCAGTTCACTATTACCCAATGATATATGGTAATACGGGTTAGCTTGGCGCTTTTTATTGAGCTGTTTTAGCATTTGCTGACCTTGTTTAGCGCGGTTACTTAAGGTGTACAGCACAGCGAGATTACCTATGGCAGTATGGTTATTTTTATCAAGCAATAAAGCATAGTTATATGCCTGTTCAGCTTCTTTTAAATAATTAAGCTGCCTAAATACAATACCTAAATTTCCCCAGCCACCACTGTATAATGGGGCGGCTTCAACGGCGGCACTAAAGTAGCTATAAGCTAAATTATAATTTTTATTTACTAAAGCTTGAGCGCCTTTATTGTTATAAAACATAGCCGTAACAAACTCTTTTCTTATTGGGCTGGTTTTAAAGCGTTGTTTTCTTATATTCGGGTCGAAGTCTATGGTTAACTGTTTATCACGTTGATAAACCATTGTGGCTGGTATTGTTTGCATAAGCGCATTGTCAATTGATAAATTAATATGCCCTGTCAGTAAATTAACCCCTTTATTCATTGCCCAATATTCAGGAATATGGACTTTTTGAAAGCGCGTTTTTATTCCTAAATAATCGGCTAAGCTATACGCTAATATCGATAACGACAGGCAATTAGCATTTAAATTAGCGTAGGTTTGCGATGCACTCAATGTGGCGCCACTTTGATAGGTTAATGAGTTATCGCCGTTTTTTAATAAAAAACTTAAAATACTATTCGCTAAGTAATGCGCGCTGCGCTTACTGGTTAAGTGGGCATCAAGTTGGGAAGTGATTGTTTTGTCTAGCTTAAATATTTCTAGCTCGGTTTCGACGCTAATACGGTTAAATGTTGGATGGTTCGCAAGGGCAAGCGGTGGTGGTTCACGCACCGTGGTGTTACATATGCTTAGATATAAGCAACTACTTAGTAATAATACGTTAAAACAAGATATGTTCATAAACCACCTCCAACATATTACATCTATAAGTGTAGATGCAATATGCGTAGGTGGTTTATTAAAGTGTTACAAAACGTGTTTAGTGGTGTTTTTCAAAGGTGGCTACGAGTGCATCAAGCGCTTGAGCGCTATTTGCTAAATCGCGAATTGCTTGCTCGGTGTTTATTTGCTCATTCATAGCACGGTCACTAATTTCACTTATTTGCTCAATATTACGTCCTACATCAGCAACCACGTTACTTTGCTGCTCAGTTGCGGTGGCAATTAAAGTAGCCATGTCGTTTATTTGATTTGCTGTTTCGCTTATCGCATCAAGCAATTCAACAGAGCTTTGCATTGCGCCTACGCTTTGTTGGGCTTTTTGCTTAGATTGACTGATATCGTTTACTACATCTTCAGAAATAGTGGTTAGCTCTTCAATCATTGACTGAATTTCGGTGGTTGATTGCGAGGTACGATTAGCAAGCGCGCGTACTTCATCGGCCACCACTGCAAAGCCTCTACCATGCTCACCAGCCCGTGCCGATTCGATGGCTGCGTTTAAGGCCAGTAAATTAGTTTGCTCAGAAATACCGCGAATAGAGTCAACAATACTCGCTATATCAATTGTTTTTTTAGAAAGCAGTGTTACTTGTTCGGTAATGCCGTCAATGTCAGTGGCAAGCGCTGAAATTGTAGCTTGGCTTTGCAGTACTTGCTGATGGCTTTGGCTGGTGTTTTCTTGACTGCTTTGCGTTAACTTGGCTGCATTAGCCGCACTTTGTGCTATTTCTTGTACAGTTGCGCCCATTTCGCTAATGGCTGCAGCTACCGAAATGGTTTGCTCTTTTTGATTATCAATAGACTGCGAGTTGTTTTTTGCTTGTTCAAATACATGATTAGAACTTTGGCGTATTTCTGTACTTTCGTTGGCGACTTGCTTTATGGCAGTTTCAATTTTATGAATAAATTGGTTAAAGCCATGGCTTAAATTGTTTAGCTCTGGCTGATTAGACTCTGGCAAACGGTACGCTAAATTAGCATCGCCTGATCCTAAACGTGAGAACAGTTCGGCCATATCCGAAAGCGGTGACGCTAAAGAACGTGCTAACAAGTAACTTAGCATGCTAGCAACGAGGGCTATCACTAGCGTAAAGGTAAATATTTGCCACTCCAATGTACCTACAGTCGCAAACACCTCACTTTTAGGTACTTGGGCTAATACGTATAAGTCGGTATTGGCTATTGGCATGGCTGCTAAAAATGTGGCTTCGTTATTAAGTGATAATTCTGTAATTGCAAAACCAGAGGGGTTATATAAAGTACTATGAACATTATTGCCATAAAGTGTGTCTATGTTTACTTTAGCCACTTTATTTGCATCTTTATGTAACTGAATTAAGCCGCTTTTATCTGCAATAAACACAAAGCCTGTTTGCTCAATTTTAAATTGTTGTAATAGCTTTTGCATGTCGGTGATGCTTTTTGCAAGCCCCGCTAATCCAAGCCCATTTGTTTGTTGATGATTTACAAACATTTTTACATCAGTCGGGGATTCTTGATAAATACTGATTGAGTACGGATTATTTGAGTTGGTAAAGCCAAAAAACCACCCATCAGCCGCGTCGTTTTTAAGCACGCGTAAAAATCCGTGTTGGTTCCAATATTGTGCTGTATCACGGTTAGCCCACGACGCCGTTGCTAAATCAAACTGCTTTGCTACGCGGTTTAATTCTTTAAGCAGTAGTGTGTCGTCTTGGTTATTTGAGCGTGCCCACTCTAAGATAAATTCATTTGATGATAGTTGCTGTGCAGCACCTAGTAGTTCGTTTATTTCGCCACCAATTTGATTACTAATACTGTGTAATTTGCTGGGTAGCTCAGATTCAATCATACGTCGTTCTATAATATCTTCAGAGCTATATAAAGACGTTAAACCAATTAATGCAGCGACACAGATTGCAATGGTACTGCCTAAAATGGTGATTTTTTGAGTGATAGTTAGGTTTTTTATCGTCATATTATTTAACTTTACAACTAGGTAGATAGCCATGTTAGCACATTATTAATTAAGCGCTAATTATTGCAATATATCTAAAAGGGTATACACGCTTTTTATTATTACTAGCACGAAAAAGCCCACAGCGTATGCATGTGGGCTTGGTTTCTAACAAGCGAAACTAGTTATACAATTTTCTTCATTGCTGACATGTAGCCGCGTAGTCTAGCGCCAACAATTTCAACAGGGTGCTCACGTAGTGCAGTGTTAATTTGAATCAATGTTTGGTTATCTACTTGGTTACTTTGCTCATTTAAGCCTTTACCAATAACATCGGTGTCGATGTTTTTCATAAAATCGGCCAATAATGGTAAACACGCATGGTTGTATAAGTAACAGCCGTATTCTGCAGTATCAGAAATAGTACGGTTCATTTCGAATAACTTTTTACGTGCTATTGTGTTGGCAATTAATGGTGTTTCGTGTAAAGACTCATAATAAGCCGACTCGTCAATAATACCTGCTGCAGTCATGGTTTCAAATGCAAGCTCAACGCCCGCTTTAACCATAGCAACCATTAAAATACCGTTATCGAAAAACTCTTGCTCAGAGATTTCTACATCACCAGCAGGGATTTTTTCAAAGTTAGTTTCGGCAGTTTCTGCACGCCATTTTAGTAAGTTTGCATCGTCGTTTGCCCAATCTTCCATCATTACGCGTGAGAAAGTACCGTCGATAATGTCATCTTGGTGCTTGTTATAAAGCGGGCGCATAATAACTTTAAGTTCTTCGCTTAGTTCAAACGCTTTTACTTTTGCAGGGTTTGATAAACGGTCAAGCATGTTAGTAACGCCGCCGTATTTAAGGGCTTCGGTAATTACTTCCCAGCCGTATTGAATTAGTTTTGATGCGTAACCCGCATCAATGCCTTTTTCAATCATTTTATCAAAACATAAAATTGAACCGGTTTGTAACATGCCACACAGAATTGTTTGCTCGCCCATTAAGTCTGATTTAACTTCAGCGATAAATGATGACTTAAGTACACCGGCACGATGACCACCGGTACCCGCAGCGTAGGCTTTAGCTTGTGCTAAGCCGTGACCTTGTGGGTCGTTTTCTGGGTGAACAGCAATAAGAGTAGGTACACCAAAGCCGCGTTTGTATTCTTCGCGCACTTCAGAGCCAGGACACTTAGGAGCAACCATGATTACCGTAATGTCTTCACGAATTTGCATGCCTTCTTCAACAATATTAAAACCGTGCGAGTAAGCAAGTGTAGAGCCTTGTTTCATTAAAGGCATAATGGCAGTTACAACGACCGTATGTTGCTTATCAGGTGTTAGGTTTAATACTACGTCAGCGCTCGGAATTAGCTCTTCGTAGGTGCCTACAGTAAAACCGTTTTCAGATGCATTTAGGTATGATTGACGACGCTCATCAATTGCTGATTGACGTAACGTGTACGATACATCTAGGCCTGAGTCACGTAAGTTTAAACCTTGGTTAAGACCTTGTGCGCCACAGCCAACAATAACCAGCTTTTTACCTTTAAGTGCATCAACACCATCGGTAAATTCACTTGGGTCCATAAATTCACATTGCGCTAATTGAGCTAATTGCTCGCGTAAAGGTAAGGTATTAAAATAATTCGCCATGTTAGTGTCCTATAATTCGTGTTTGTTAGATGCAAAGCGTATTTGCTTTGCTTAAACACACCATAAAAAAAAACTTTGCTTGCGTAAAATGATATATTTGCACTAAAGTATTTCAAAAAATGAAACGTAGGGGCGTGTAATGGATCATAAGCATTTAAATTACTTTTTAGCGTTAGCTAAAACGCTCCATTTTGCCAGGGCGAGCGAGCTGTGCCATATAAGTGCACCTACTTTAAGTCGTAATATTAAGCAGCTTGAAGATGAGGTCGGCGTTGCTTTATTTATACGCGATAACCGAAGTGTAAAATTAACTAAAGAAGGGGAGTCGTTTATTGATTACGCCACCTCTACACTGGCTAATTGGCAGCGCTTTAAAGCGAATGTGAAAGACCCAACCCAGCATATTTACGGTAATGTGAGTATTTATTGCTCAGTCACCGCCTCGTATAGTTTTTTGCATCAAATATTAGAACAACTCCGCGCGCAGCATCAGCATATAGAAATAACGCTCAATACCGGCGATCCGGCGTTGGCAATAAACCGAGTACTGGATGCCCATGAATCAATGGCTATTGCTGCACGGCCAAGTAAACTGCCTGCCCAAATTGCTTTTGTTAATATAGGCCACTCTCCACTGGTTCTTATTGGACCTAAAATTCAATGCCCGATCAGCGAAAAAATAGCGAAAAACGCCCCACAAATCGATTGGTCAGAACTGGAGTTTATTGTACCTGAGCAAGGTTTTTCTAGGCAGCGGTTAGAGCAGTGGTGGCGGAAAAATAATGTGCATGGAAAAATTTATGCGCAAGTGGCTGGGCACGAAGCTATGGTGTCTATGGTGAGCCTAGGATTAGGTGTCGCCATGGTTCCCAAAATAGTGCTAGATAATAGTCCGCTACAAGACAAGGTACACGTACTGCCCAGTGAAAATTACCAGCCAGAAGGATTTGATATTGGTTTGGCGGTGCTAAAAAAAGAGCTTAACGACCCAGCAATCAGTGCATTATGGAATATTGCACAAACTTTAGGCGCAAATGTTATTTAAGCTTTTAACGATTAATATAATTCAGTAAATAGTATGATTAACAGTTGCGTATGAGTTTACTATTACTTAACATGAAAGCTTAATAATAAAAAATAATGACGCACGAGAGTTTATAATAATTATGGATCATGCTGTATCGCTCGCTCATTCTGCTCAATGTTTAAAAAAAGCAATTCCTCTGATGGTAAAGTACCGAATGCCGGTAACGCCTATCAATTACGCTATTTGGTATTGCTATGTGCAAGGCAGTAAGCCAGCATTAAATGCTGAGCTTGATCACGTCATTGCTGAGCAACAAACATGTACTCAAAATAAAGCAAAAGAAATTTTTGATAAGCATTTAAGCGAAGAGGACTTAGTGTTTTTTCAAGAAATGGCAGATCGCTTCCATGGCACTATGGAGCAAGTACAGCATGATATAAGCGTTACCCTCGATCATTCTAAAAGCTTTACCACGTCGTTGGTAGATTCTCAAAATGAGTTGGCAGGTTTAGCTAATGTAAATTCGTTCAACGAAATACTCGGTTGTGTTGAACGTTTAACCGACGAGTCGGTGGCTATGCAAGACTATGCGCGAGAATTTCAAACTAAGCTTGCGGTAGCCTATAACGAAATTAAAGATTTAAAAGAAGCACTTAACCTCTCTCAAGAAGCAGCCGATACAGACCCCCTGACAGGCTTTTTTAATAGAAGAAAGTTTGATGATGATATTCAGCAGTTTTGTCAAACCTATTCAGAGCAAGCTGACGAGAGCGTATTGGCGGTACTAATCATGTTTGATATTGATCACTTTAAACGTTTTAACGACGATTTTGGTCATCAAAAAGGCGATGAAGTACTTAAATTAGTAGCCAAAAAAGTTTCGCAAAATATTTCCGATAGCCTGAATGTTTACCGCTATGGTGGTGAGGAGTTTTGTATTACCGGGTATTTTGACAGCATCAACGAGATTATGGTGTTTGCTGATAAAATTCGTTTAGATATTGCCTCATTAACTATCCGTAAAAAAGACGATGTAAATTCTAAACGTGCAATTTCTGCAAGTTTTGGGCTCGCTATTTTACGTCCATTCACGAAAGGTTCGGTACTTATTGAGCGCGCCGACCGTGCTTTATATAGCTAAAACACATGGTCGCAACCGTATTGAAATAGCCCCTGATATTTAAATGTGATACGCATGTATAAAAATTGTGAATGATTGTAACCAGGTGGCGCACATTTGTGCTTACCTTGCTAGTATGGGTCACTTACTTATTTTACTCATTTAGATTAGGTTAATGCGGCTCAATACTTTTATTTACATTTTTTGCTTTGTGGTGTGTCTTATTTGCGTGCCTAGCACAGCTTCGCAGGCCTACAACGAACAAGAGTATGCGCAGCAACATATTACTGTTAAGAAGTGGCATGTAAATCTAAGTGTCGGCGCGGGTGTTATTTCCAACCCTCTGCATGGCGGAAAAAACGTCCCGCTCCCTGTGATCCCGAGAATTGCTTTTTATGGTGAGCGTTGGTTTTTCGATAATGGTCGCCTTGGCTACACACTTAAAGAAAATCAAAAGCATCATTTTAATATCGTTTCAGAACTGAACGCAGAGTCACGCTTTTTTATTGATTGGCATCCTAATAACCTCTTTGTTTTACCAGCAACCGCAGGTGCTTCTGCATTAGCGCAAAATAATCCCCAGCCTAAAAAAATAAATATTGATAATCGCCATTTAGCCCTAGATGCCGGGGGAAGCTATCATTATGTGCAGCAAAACCATGTGCTATCGATACAGTTATTACACGATATAAGTAATGTTTATAACGGTACTCGGGGCGCTATACAATGGCAGTACCACAGTGAAGTAGGGCGTTTAAAGTTAAAGCCAACGCTTGGGGTTAACTATAAATCAGCTGAATTAAACAGCTACTATTATGGTTTAAAAGCACACGAAACCTCATTAGGTAAAATTGACGTTGGTAGTAGCTGGCAACCTTATGCTAAAATCGACGCCAGTTGGCCATTGAGTGAGGCTAACAGTCTTCGTTTTCATGTAGCATATTACGACTATTCAGCTATGGATGGCAGTCCGCTTTTTGAACGTAACTATTCAATGACTGCTTTTATAGGATTCGATCATACTTTTTAATATGAAGTATTTAATGTTGATTGTGCTTACAGTTTTTCTGTTTAGCCCTCCCGTTGTAGCGCAAAATGCGTCTTTAAAGGTCTCTCCCAAAGTGTGTGTTGTGTCTGAGCAGCAAGCGTTTTGCGATCTCGATTTAAAGTTTAATTGGCAGCAACCATCGCCAAGCGATGCATGCCTGTACCAACAAAACAAACTGATTAAATGCTGGCAACAGCAGGCTGTTGGTGAGTTTGAGTATAAAGCGCGTGTTCAGGTAGAGACCATATACTCCTTAATCAATCCTCATACCGGTGTGTTAATTGCTAAAACACACGTTGAAGTGCAAAGTGCTGATGCTAAAAAAAGTAGGCGCAGGCTTCGCTCTCCATGGAGCTATTTTTAATTTAGGAGCAACTCATGCCAAAAATTTTACTTGTTGAAGATGACCTAGGTTTACAACAACTAACAAAAGATTATCTTGAACATAATGGCTTAGAAGTAGACGTATTAAGCCGTGGTGATGAAGTATTTAGTTATCTTGAGAATAACGCTGCTGATTTAATGATTTTAGATATTATGTTGCCAGGTAAAGATGGCTTTAGCGTATGTCGACAAGTACGTGATAAGTTTTCGTTGCCAATTTTAATGCTTACTGCAAAAGGTGAAGACTTTGATCAGGTGATTGGCTTAGAGCTTGGCGCAGATGACTATGTGGTAAAACCTGCAGAACCGCGTGTTTTACTGGCGCGTGTAAATGCATTACTGCGTCGCGGACAACCCGTGGTTAAGGCCGCAGAAGAGATTCAGTTTGGTGATTTAGTCATTGATAAAACCAGCCGAATTGTTAAATTAAACGAAAACGAAATAGTACTTACATCCCATGAGTTTGAGCTATTATGGCTACTTGCCTCAAATGCAGGCGAAGTACTAAGCCGTGAACATGTTCATCAACATATGATTGGCCGTCAATACGATGGGCTTGACCGTACCGTTGATGTACGCGTGTCACGAATTCGCAAAAAGCTAGGTGATAACAGCGATAAACCTTACCGTATAAAAACCGTGTGGGGGCAAGGTTACTTGTTTGTATCAGACGCCTGGGAAAAATAATATATGAAGGTAAATAAGGAATAATGGGCAAACTATTTATAAGTTTATATGTTTATATCATTGTTTCTTTATTTATTGTTAGTGGTGTTATAGAACAAATTTGGCCTTACGAAGAGACGCAGCAGCAAGTGCTGTTAGATGATGAGTTTGGCCAAGCACTTTGGTTATTATCGCAAACCGATGATGGTCTAGATAAGCTAAAACACAGCTTTGAAAGCCAAGTTATTGCCCGCAAAGATCTTATTTTACCCCTTAAGCAGCAAGCCTCATTAGATAAAAACCATTACCTGTATCTGTATGATAAAAAGCAGCGCATAGTGTGGTATGTTGAGCTTGGTGATAACAAACTACTTCAAATTGGTCCTGTAGGCGTTATAAAAGCACCTGAAAGCTCTGTTATTCCGTATTTAATGTTACTGGCTATTGTAGGGTTACCTGTGGGGCTGTGGAGCTTTTTACTATGGCGTGATTTTTCTAAATTAAGCCATGCGTGCGAAGCGGTAGATGGCTCGCAAGACTTTAACTTAAGCAGTCCTTCTAAATCGTTTTTTTTACCCGTTACTGATACTCTAAAAGTAATGCAGCAGCGCATAGAGCATCTTCTTAGTGCGCAACAAGAACTGACCTCCTCTGTATCTCATGAATTTAGAACGCCCCTTGCACGATTAAAATTTGGTATAGCCATGTTAGAAGAAACACTGCAATCGGAAAAAGGGCAACATTACCTAACTAATATGCAGGCAGATATAAGCGAACTTGAAGCGCTAGTGTGTGAAATGCTTGAATATGCTCGGCTTGATTCGCAGCAACCAAGCTTAGCTAGAAGCGACGTTGATTTGGCTGCTTTGACACAACCGGTCATTAATAAGCTAAATTTTGCAAGCGACATAGAGTTTAATGCGGTGTTACCACAGGCTCTAGTGTACAAGTGTGATGCGCACTTTATTGCGCGTGTAATGCAAAACCTGGTGGGCAATGCGTTAAAGTACGCTGTTAGTCGTGTTGATGTCACACTCAAAGCGCAGGGTGATGCAATTTACTTTATTGTGGAAGATGACGGAGAAGGTATTTTAAAAAGCGACAGAGAAAGCGTATTTAAACCTTTTACTCGTTTAGATAAAAGCCGTGATAAAAGCACAGGGGGCTTTGGTTTAGGCTTAGCCATAGTGGCAAAAATTGTATCTTGGCATAAAGGGCACTATGCAATAACAGACTCACAGCTTGGTGGGGCAAAGTTTATAGTTACCTTACCTAATACCTATCCACAATAATATTTAAACATTTTGTGGGGCCAAATGTGTCGCTACCTACGTTAAAAAATTCTCATTTACGACTGCATGAATGCAGAAGATAGAGCAATGCAGGAGCAATTGCCGAGAACAACTAAATAGAAAATTTTTTGCCTAGCTATCAACACGTTTTTCCATCCTCAAAATAGATCACTTTATTATGCGGATTGGTATAAAAGCAACTTACCTAAAAACGCCAGACATAAAAAAAGCGCCTAAGGCGCTTTTTGTGGTTAAAAACCAAAATCAACAAGTAGCAAAATAGTAGACCCGGCTACGTGGAAAAAGTTCTCAATTATTTTTTATTTTTTTAAGTAGGGGCATCAGCATTTGCTCAAGCCCGTTTAATTTAACCTCGTACATCATTGCAAGCTGCGCTCCGAGTTTACTTTCTGGAAACCCTTGCTGTTTAAACCACACTAGGTAGGGCTCTGGCAAAAGCAATAAGGGTCTGCCTGCGTATTTTCCAAAGGGCATAATTGTATTAATAGCGAGCTTGAGTTCGGCAGTATCCATAATAAGTCAGTAATTGATAAAACGTATAATAGTAATACTACTGCTTATTAATAATAAACGCATTAAATAGCGGCTGGGTAAGCGGGCAAGTAAACAGAAATAAAATAGGCTGTGACGGGCAAGAAACAGCCTATTGAACGAGGGAGTAGGCCCTCTGATTGAATAAATTTGTGTTGATAAATAAATGCTTACCTTGCATTAATTAGCTGGAGTCTAATTATGTGACACAGGTGCGAAGGCGTTTATTTAAACGACACCGGTAGTTTATCTGTTTTTTTTACAGATAGAGAGAAGTAATGTAAAGGAATGTAAATAAAATGAGTTTTTAAACTAAAACTAATAAAAAAGCCTTATTAAAAATAAGGCGTTTTCATTTGGTTGTTTTATTGTTTAGTATAAAAGTTTTATTTTTCAAATAGCTTTTGCTTTACGTGCTCGGCAAAACCACTTCCTGCTTCTAAATAAAAGTTATAGGTCGAGTTCACGCCCATTTGTTCAAGCTCTTTTTGTTGATCAGGGTAATTGGCGATAGCTGTTACTTGGCCGTTATAGCCTGAGGCTTGTAATTGCTCTAGTGCAAAAATATTTTGCATATGCTTTGGCATAGCTAACATGACCATTTCAACATGAGAGTGGTTAACGCGCTGCCAAAAGTCAGGGTCGGTGGCATCGGCAAGGAGTACCTTTCGATTGCGTTTAATATGTTTTTCTACCACCTCTGGTTTTATATCAATGCCCGCCACTACATTAGGGTGAGTCGCATTTATTGTTTCGTAGGCACCTGTACCTATGCGGCCCATACCAAATATAACGATTTTAGTGTCGTTTAGATTAACGGGTAGCTCTTCAGCTAAGCGGGTTTTGCTTTCGAATTTTAATAACCAGCGCTCAATTTTTACGTATAACTCGTTTGAGCGTTTATTAAGAGGCGATGCAATAACAAAGGTAATAGACACCGCAATAGCCATTACCGCCAGCCACTCTGAGGTGATCATGCCTGTAGAGGCTGCCACAGCACACACAATAAGGCCAAACTCACTAAAATTAGCAAGGCTAAATGCAGTGAGTAACGAGGTGCGCGCTCTGAGTTTAAAGGTATTCGTAAACACATAATAAAGTAAGGTTTTAACTGGCAGCACAAATATAAGGATTAACGCTACAATTAATGAATTAGCTGTAAGCTCTGCGTTTAAACCAATACTTAAGAAAAAACCGACCAGCAAAATATCTTTTAAATTAAGCAGCGACTTTGAAAGCTCTCCTGCCTTTTTATGTGGCGCAAACATCATCCCCATAATGAGCGCGCCTAAATCGCCCTTTAAACCTGCAAAATCAAATGCGTTATAACCGGCTACCAACGCAAAGAAAAAGCCAAATAACGGCAATAGCTCACCATGTTTAGAGCGGTTAAGCACTGCATACATAAGCGGGCGCACTAAAGGGAGTGCAATAATTAAAGCAAGAGCCCACATATTAGGTACTTTGCCGGTGCTAATGGCTAAAAATATAACCGCAAAAATATCCTGCATAACTAAAATGCCAATGGCTATTTTTCCGTGTAGGCTTGCCATTTCACCGCGCTCTTCAAGGACTTTTACCGCAAATACAGTGCTTGAAAAGCTTAGCGCAAACCCAACTAATAAGGCACTTTGCCAGCTTAAATCAACAAACATAGGCATAGCAAAAATACCTAGCAGTAACATAAAGCCACTAAATAATGCACTGCTAAAAATAATGTGTAGGGTAGCGGGTGCCCATACTTGGGGCTTGATTAAGCTGTTTACTTTAAGTTTTAAGCCAATACTAAATAAAAGAAGTGTTACACCCAGTGCCGCAATGGTATCGAGTAGTTCGGTGCTTTTATAGCCAGATAAATTTAATGCAAAACCGGCAAGTAAAAAGCCAATAAGGGGAGGAAGTTTTAATTGATAAACACCAAAGCCACAAACAAACGCGGCGGCAAAATAGATTAGTTCCATAATTCTTCATATCACTTCATTTGGGATTGCAGTGTAGCGAAAATTTTATACCATTGAAAATAAAAATAGCCCTAAAAATGAGCGCGTTTAATCAATTACTTGCCCAGCTACGTATAAAAAATGCACATTAAACACGTATTTAATCGTAAATAGCATGTAAATAACATTTTTTCACTGACATTGGCTTTTAAATATGGTTAAGATGCTTTAACGAAGGAGTTTAAGCTTGAGCAACAAACTGAGCCGCTCAGCTTAAGGAGATAGATATGTTTAAAAAGATTTTAGCGTCGGTAGGTATTGGCGCTGCAAAAGTAGATACAATTTTAGAAACTGAGCATCTTCAGCCAGGGCAACTTTTTAACGCTAATATCGTTATAACTGCAGGCGATGTGGCTCAAGAAATTGCTGGTCTTGATTTGTTTTTAATGACTCGCGTTAAAGTTGATGGCGAAGAAGGTGAGTACTTTACTAATCACGTAATTGATCAGTGGCGTATAACCGACATAGGCACCATTGAGCCAGGCGAAGTTAAAAGCATTCCATTTGAAGCGCGCCTTCATCCAGAAACGCCAATTACCGAAATTAATGCCGGCTACAACCAATCACATGTATGGATTGAAACAGGCCTTGATATTGATTTAGCACTAGACCCTACAGATAAAGACCATTTGCATATTTACCCTAACGAAGCTGTTAAAACCTGTATGCAAGCAATGGATAAATTAGGGTTTAGTTTATTAAAAGCTGATGTTGAAAAAGGCCATTTACGTGCGCCTACTTTTCAGTCGGTATCGGGGTGTTATCAAGAGTTAGAGTACAAGCCTAATAGCCGCAGCTTATTTGGTATTAAAGAAATTGAATTATCGTTTGTACCAGAAGCACACAAAACGCATGTTTTAATTGAGCTGGATAGAGCATTTAGAGGCGATGGTTATGTTGATTTGACCATAGAGCACGACCATGTGAATTTATCGCAGTTGTGCGACCAATTAGAACGTTTGTTTGCCTAAGTAATGCGTAGTTTAACTAAACCCAGCTTAGGCTGGGTTTTTTATTTTAGGATTTTATATGTCGTTTAAATGTGCGCATTTTGATGCGCTTGATACGCGTACTTTATTTACGATAATGCGCGGCCGTGTTGATGTATTTGTAGTAGAGCAAACATGCCCTTACCCAGAGCTTGATGAAGTAGACATTAACCCTAGTACTCAGCATTTATATGCAATTGCAGATAATAGTTTATTAGCTTATGTCCGCTGCTATGAAAAAAACGAGCAGTACAGTGCAATAGGCCGTGTACTGATTTGTAAAAGTGAGCGAGGTAAAGGGCGGGCTACTGAGCTTGTAAATGCGGCCATAGCATGTTGTAAAAAGCAGTGGCCACACCGTCATATTTATATAGGCGCACAAACCTATTTATTAGCATTTTATCGCTCTTTTGGCTTTACAGAAGTAGGGGAGCAATACCTAGAAGATGGCATCCCTCATCAAGATATGGTGCTAAATACACTAAGCTAATTTATGACGAGTAAATTTAAGCTATTAAAAAGCCCACTTAACGCGTGGGCTTTGCTTAATTTAGTACTTAACCTGAACTCGGGTAAGTTAAAAATAACGTTTTAACTTAACACCGAATGTAAAAACACAGCACCAATAGCTATAGGGCACACAAACTTAGTGTATACAGGCCATACTTTCCAGAATAGTGTGTTATGAACCTCAGGGTTACCTTGCTGTATTGCTTTTAGTAGTGAGCCACGGTACCAAATCCAGCCAACAAAAATACAACACATTAAGCCAAGTAAAGGCTGAGCAACTTTAGTTGTTAGAGTGATTACTAAACCAAATAAGCTTCCTAAGTTACATACTATGGTAATGCTCACTGCGCTTATTAGCGCGCCAATTAGCCATGTTGCCTGCAGGCGGCTCATTGCAAAGCGCTCCACAGTATACGATACCGGCGCCTCTAACATTGAAATAGAGGAGGTAAGTGCGGCTATACTCATTAGGGCAAAAAATGCAAAGCCTATAAATAAACCCACAGAGCCCATACCATCAAACAATGCTGGTAACACTTGAAACACCAGTGTGTCTTCAGAGAGAAGTTTGCCTGTAGATGAAAAAATTTCTACGCCTTGAGCTTGTGCGACATACATGGCTGGTATAATTAAAAGGCCCGCTACAAACGCGATAAACACATCTATTAATGTTACATATGCGCCTAGCGTGACTAGGTTTTCTTTTTTACTTATGTAAGAGCCATAAATAATCATCACGCTGGTGCCTAATGATAAAGAGAAAAACGCTTGGCCGAGTGCACTTACGAGTAAATTTGCATCAAATATAGATGAAAAATCAGGCACTAAATAGGCTTTAAGCCCTTGCATAGCACCTTCTTGGGTCATAACGTAGGCAATTAAGGCAAATAAAATACCTAAAAGAGCAGGCATCAGACGCTTAGACCATTTTTCTATGCCGTTTTCTACGCCACGACTAATAATAGCCACGGTGAGTATAATAAATATCACTGTAAAAATGATGTTTCGTGAAAGTGACTGCTCACTTAACCACGTTGAAGCTTGGTTTGCACCAGCTAATGTAGTGATAGGTTCAATTGTTGCGCTGAGCATCCAGCCTGCCACAATGGCATAAAAACTTAAAATAAAGCCCGCACATAAAATCCCGCCAAAACCCACGATAAAAGCAAAGCGCTTTTGCCACGCGTGTGATGTTATTTTTGTTAAAGAAGACACCGCATTAGCTTGTCCGTGGCGGCCAATTATAAGCTCAGCCATAAGTGCGGGGTATGCTAAAAAGAACGCGAGTACCAAATAAGCGACTAAAAAAGCGGCACCACCATTACTTGCTGTTTGGGTAGGAAACCCCCAAATATTACCTAAACCTACTGCAGAGCCTGCGGCGGCCATTATAAATCCAAAGCGAGAGCTAAACTCACCTCTAACTGCGCTCATATTGTTGTACTTCTCTATTTTTTGACGGCGCTGACAATCTACTGGAATTGCAAATAAATAAAAAGTACTTATTTGCCCAATTGTGACAATAATTATCGTCTGTGATGTCTATCATGCGATGCATTTAATTAATGTTATCAGCAGGTTTAGAATAAGGAGTTGATTTTGTGTAATAAATTTTAGGGCCTGTTTACCTTTCGAGGTTAAATTTGCAGCAGTCTGTTTGGTGTTTAGGCAAGGCAGAGCCTATGTAGTGTGGTTGTTCCCCATAAATAGGCGATAACGACGTATAAATGCCAAACAGGCGCTGCCCTAAGGGTTCTGCCTAGGGGCTATTTACTCTTTGTTACTCGGTTTTTACGTAGCCCACTAGGTTACAAACCTCGCGCCGCGATTAAACAGCCCCTAGATAGAACAAATTATAACCCTAAAAGGCCAACAGGCCCTAATTACAGTTGTGTAAATAATATTTTACGAATCGTGATGCTGGCCAATTTTAAGGGTAAAACACGCCCCTTGAAGCCGCGCACTTTTACTAACGCTTACACTGCCGTGATGCCAATCTGCCACTTTTGCAACAATGGCTAACCCTAAGCCATAACTTTTATCAGCACGGTTACGGTGGCTCTCTTCTCTAAAAAACGGGCTAAAAACGTTATTAAAGTTCTCTGGTGCGATGCCTGGGCCATCATCTTCAACTGTAATATATAAATAATGCTCATCGCGCTTTGCACTGACATAAATAGTGTCTTTTGCAAAGTCGCAGGCATTGCCAATTAAATTACTAATAGCCCGGGCAAGCCAATGTAAGTCAGCAAAAACCATATCGTCACTACTGTTTAGTTGTATTTTTAGTTGGCTGGTTTCAATTTTAGGCGAAAGCTGTGTAAGTAAATCTTCTAGATAGTGCGATAAATTAGTTTGCGAGTAGGTGAGCTGGTTGGCATTTTGCTCAAGGGTTGCAAAGGCTAAATAGCTTTTAAGCATTGATTCCATATGATCAAGATCGTTTTCCATACGCACAAGGTATTGTTTAACTTTAGGCATATCTGCGCTGTCGAGCGCAGCATCTAAGCCAAAGCGTAAACATGCGATAGGGGTTCTAATATCGTGCGATAAGCTCGATGCCATTAATTTGTTTTCCGCCACGAGCTTTTCTATTTGGCTAGCCATGCGGTTAAATGTAAGCTCAACATCTCTTATGTAGGTAAAGTGAGAGACCTTTATTCTCGCTTGCACATCTCCTGCGGCAAATTTTTTAGCCGCATCGTTTAATACTGTTAAGCGTTTAGCTAGTGGGGCAATAATAAAGCCCATAAAAATGCAGAGCCCAGCATAAAACAATAAAGTTAAAATAATATCGTTGCGCTGATCTGTTTCAAAGCCTTTATCTAGGCGCATGGAAAGATGATAAGGCGACAATACTTCGCTACTGTAGAGCATATAAAAACCTTGCTGGTCTTCTAAAATAAGGCCGCTTTGGGTATGCATTTGTAGTATTAAAGACGGCGGCAGGGCAAGGGATTCATTGTTTTTGTAATCAAGCTTTACATTAAAGTCGTTTGCCAATTGCTTTACATAAGCTGCGCGCTCTGAGGTCGCTACACTACTCAAATGTTTACTAAAGCCGTTGATCATTTGGCTTTGTAGGCTAAATTCATCATGCGGTGTTTGAGTTTGTTGGCTAAATGCATCGATTAGCCAGCCCAATACAACAATAGAAAGCAGCGCACTACCGAGTAGTGAAATGTAAAATTTTTTCATTTAAACCGCCATGGTTACTATTCCCACGCAGTGGCAACAAGTAAATAACCACGCCCCCAAATTGTTTTAATTTTTTCTGGGTTTTGCGGGTCATCATGAAACTTTTTGCGTAGCGCAGATATTAGTACATCAACACTTCTATCAAGCCCATCGTATTCACGGCCTTTGGTTGCTTTAAACACAGCATCACGCGAGACTACTTGGCCTGCATTACTGGCTAAATAGTGCAGTAGGAGGTACTCAGCACTAGAAATAGCCATATCTTGATTATTAAGCGTTACACTGCGTGATTGAGTATCAATACTGAGTGCGCCTACAGTAATCACACTCTCGTTAGTGGCTACTTTAGTCGGTTCGCTGGTAAGGCGCAGTGCTGCTTTTATACGGGCAAGTAATGCACGAGGGCGCACTGGCTTCATGATGTAATCACTCGCACCTACTTCTAAACCAATTACTTCATCCATTTCATCATCGCGGGCGGTTAGCATAATAATGGGCGCGGTGTAAAAGCTACGTAGCTCTCTGCACACACTTATACCGTCTTGGCCTGGCAGCATAATGTCGAGCAGCACAATGTTAGGGTTTAAGTTTTTTACCTGGCTTATTACTTCATCGCCGCGGTGGCAAACATGGGTGGTATAGCCTTGCTCGGTTAAGTACTCTGCAACCCATTGGGCTAAAGAGGTGTCATCTTCAACTAATAAAATAGTGCCGTAATTATCCATAAAGCTTCCTTAGTGTTAGAGGGTTGCCGTGTGTGTGAAACTCGCCCTTAAATAACCCTAAGGGCTGCATAAGTTTGGGATTTGTGCTGTGTTAGTGCCTATTTAGGTGAACAACCACACTTTATAAGCGCTGACTTACTTAATTACCAAACACATTGCTGTAAAATCAATCACGAAATGTCATACCTCTAATTAGAACAAGCGCCAGCGGCGTTTTTTTTGTCTATTTTGATAAACCCACTGCAGTTTAACCTCTGTTGTGGCAATAACTTGGGCTGTATTACTATCAAACAATTCAAAAGAAACACTTTGCTGGGAGTCGAAGGTATATTCAAATACGCCTTGGTGCTGCTTTAACCAGCATTGCATTATATATTTTGATGTTGCGTCTCTTAGGCAGTAATTACCAATAGTTGGTTGCTGCCAGCTAAGGGTTACATCAGCGTAGCAATTACGGCCCTCACGTAGTGCAACACAAGTGTCGGGCAGCGCAATTAATGGGGCCGTTTTATCTGTTGTTTTTGCAGATGAAATAGCAGGGAAGATCAATAATAAACAGATCCATCTAAAATACATAACGTAGGCCTACCTTGGCTTTATGTTGATACCCTTGAGAAATAATGGGGCTGTCGTCTATTTCTTTTGAAAACCAAGTTGTTAACCAGCCAGACAAAAACACCCAATCTTGAGAAATAGGGTACTCAGCATGAAACTCAAACATAATACTGGTACTGCCATTAGGGGTGTAAATAGGGCGATTAGCGGTGGCTTCGTCTGCATCTATACCAAAGTAATAGTTAGTAAAACTGCCCGAATAAGCGCTAATACCCACCCCAGATCTAAACTCCCAATTACGCCATGGCAAAATATGGCTAAAAAAGGTGTTAAACACCCAGCCATTATGTGTACCTGTAATATCATGTAAAAACTCAAACGAAATTTGCGAGTTTTCAAAGCGGCGCGTTAATCTTAGCCCAGCATCAAAATCGTAATTACGCGATTTTATACCCGCAAGCTCTTCTATTACACCGTGGTTGTAAAAACCTAAACCTTTGTCATCAAAGCCAGCCTGAGTATTGGTGCCTAATATATCCAAGCCCCAATCAAATTTATCTATAAGGCTGTAACCCACAACTAAGCCGCCGCTTAATTGGTTATGATCAAAGTCGAGATAAAAGTTTTCGTAGGAAATAGCCAGGCTTAAATCGAGTTCAATGCCATCGTCGTAGGAATCAAGGCCAATTAGGTAAGAGTCTTCTACATAATAACCAGCCCCAGCGCTCCAATCCCACGCAAAGCCTTGGGTGGGCTCTAGCGTGTTATCAGCATAGTATCGATTGCTTGCCTGGCTTTGAAAGCTCAAAAAAATGGCGCAAAGCAATACGCTATTAATAAAAGTATGCTGTAAGAAAGGGTTTTTCATCCCTGGGGACCTAATTATTATTTGTTATTAAGCGTATTATATTGGTAAGTGAATCCTTGAATCTGTAAAAAATGTAGTTTTTTACGTTATTGCACTTTTATTTTGTCAATTAAAATACTGCTTAAGTAATATTGCATCATAGGCGTTAAGGCACTCACCTCTGTGCGCGTACATGGGCCTTGTAGTTTAGTTAAGCTGCTTAATTTAGTAATAGTTTTAAAGGGCGGTACAGTTACTTCCTTACCTGCGCGCGCTATACGGGCTTGCTCGGTATTTTGTTGATGTACAAATGTTGCCACTTCTAACTCATTAGTAATTTTTTGCTCTTGGGCAAAGCTAAACAATAAAGGCTCACGGTGGAAGCTTGCGCTGTCTATTGATGATTTTGCAAACCACACCACATCCCCAGAGGCGCGGTGCGTAATGCGCATGCTCACTTGCGCTAGTATGGTGGCGCATTGCTGGGTAGGGTATTGCTGCGCTACTTTGGCAAATAAAGGGTACGGGTTTTCAGGTTGAGTTAACGCATATTTTGTATCGTCAGTAAATGCTAAATCTAACTGATGAATAGCTAACGTGTAGTCACTGTTTTTGCTATCAGTCACTTCTAAGCCTTTATCGTTCAAAGCTTGTGTTATTTGCTTTAATAGCGTGTCTGTTACGCTTGCTTTATCGGTTGTAATACGCACTGTTTGGCCGCGTGTTACTTTGTGCGCCGGTAACTGTACAGACTTAACTTTTGGCGATGCGTGCTCTGTTTTATACTCAAGCTGGTAAGTTTCGCTCTTTAATGTTGGCTTTAACGGTAAAGCCAAAGGCTCGGCCGGCTGTTTGGTAATTGCACAACCTGCTGATAATAATATAAAAAGTGATACAACTATAAAACGCATAAATACTTAACATCCACTTAAAAAGCCAATAATCGCAACATTGTACGTTAGTCCTATCAAAACTTCATGATATTATGCACATAGATGTAGTTAAAAAAGAATAAATTTGTAACGAATGAAGTATCTCACTAATTTTATGTATGTTTGGGTCGCTATTTGTCTATCTTTACCGCTTCAGGCAATAGCTAAAGCAGACTCAAGCTGGGATGGATTCGTAAAACAGTATGGACGCTACGCAGAAAAAAAACTCAACAGTAAAGGTATTCCTGGCGCTGCGCTTTCGATAGTGAGTATTGGTAACGCTGATTATATCCACACCATGGGCCGCACTAAGGCAAGAAGTGGCACACAGGTTAACCGCCACACCCGCTTTAGGTTAGCTTCTGTGTCAAAAACATTTGCAGGGTCGTTAACTGCAAAGCTTGCAAGTGAAGGGTTAATAGATTTATTTAAACCGGTAAGTGAGTATATACCTGCCTTTAAAGGCACTGTTTATAAAGATAATTTAAAAGTATTTCACTTATTAAGCCACTCCAGCGGTTTGGTTCCTAATGCGTATGACAATTTAATCGAATCAAGAATGAATTACCCCGATATTGTCGAAAAGCTATTAACAGTAAAGCCCATTTGCGAACCAGGTCAATGTTATGGCTATCAAAATGTGATGTTTAGTTTAATTGATGATGTTATTTACAGCAGTACCAATAAAAAATATGACCAGTGGCTGCAAGAGGGGATTTTTACACCATTAAAAATGAGCGATACCAGCTTAGGCTACGATGCAATGGTGCAGGATAAAAATTATGCGCTGCCGCACGTTAGAGGCAAAAAACGTTGGTACACAGCCAAGCTGAAAAAAAACTATTATAAAGTCGGCCCTGCTGCGGGCGTAAATGCAAGTGCCACCGATATGGCAAAATGGTTAAATGCGCAATTAGGGCAAAACCTAGATGTACTTTCTTTAGATGCACTTGCTACACAAACACGTCCTTATACACTTACAAAAAAAGAGCGTTATAGACGAGTATGGAAAAAGGAATTAGAACAAGCTTATTATGGATTAGGCTGGCGTGTTTATAACTATAACGATGAAACGCTTTATTATCATAGTGGCTGGGTGCAAGGCTATCGCAGTGACTTAGTGGTTATACCGCATTTAAATGTGGGTTTTAGCTTGATTGTTAACGCGGAAACAGGCGTGATAAATGAATTAACTACTGAATTTTTAGACCGTTTATTAAAATACAAACGCACTAAATAAAACAGGCCTAAAATTGCCTAAAAAGCGCCGTGCTTTAAATTTATTGTTTAAAGGTAAAAAGCATAAATAAGTACATATAATAAAAAAACCAGCTTAATGCTAATGCCGATCAGTTAAGAAATATTTTAATGATCAGTTGACCGATCTTCTATAGATGTAAGAATCCGATGAGCATTTGCCATCGGATTTTTTTATGAATATTAAAACAGCTTTAGACACCGCATT